>JBOFCO010000187.1:0-55995 GCA_051646105.1 Paracoccaceae bacterium | reverse complement strand
GATCTGCGGGATGATGTAGTCGCCCAAGGTCAGCGAGAAGGTGAAGATCGACCCCGCGATCACGCCAGGCAACGCCAGCGGCAGGATCACATGGCGCAGCGTCGTCCAGTTCCCGGCACCAAGATCGGCCGAGGCCTCGATCATCGAGGTGGGCACCCGCTCCAGCGAAGCCTGCATCGGCAGGATCATGTAGGGCAGCCAGACATAGACGAAAACGATGAAGGTGCCGATATAGCTGGTCGACAGCGAATTGCCCCCGATCACCGGCAGCGCCAGCACCGCGTTCAGCACGTTGTCCGCGCCGATCCCCTCTGCCGCCCAGGTGACGATGCCTTCCTTGGCTAGGATCAGCTTCCAGGCGTAAACCTTGACCAGATAGGACGACCACAGTGGCAGCATCACGCCCAGATAGAACACCGCCTTCCAGCGGCCTTTGGCATATCGCGCCGCATAAAACGCGATTGGAAAGGCCAGGATCACGCTGGCCAGCGTCACCAGTGCGGCCATCAGAACCGTGCGCAGGATGACGTCGAAATTGGCCGGGCGCAGCAGTTCGGCATAGGTTTTCAACGTGAATTCCGGAACGATGATGCCGGAGTATTCGTCGATCGAATAGAAGCTTTGCATCAGCAGCGCGACCAGCGATCCGACATAGACCACACCCAGCCACAGCAGCGGCAGAGCCACCAATGCCAGTGTGAAAAGCCCCGGGCGCCGCCAGAACAGCGCGCCGATGCCCCCCTGTGGCGATGACAAGCTCATGGTTTGTCCATCACATGCAGGGCGCCGGGTGCGGCGCACAGGCCGACTGTGGTGCCGGGGGCGGGTATGGCGGTTCCGGGCGGCAGCAGAACGCCGATCACGGCACCGCCGGTTTCGACCGAAAGCCGCGTCGCCCCCCCAAGATAGCGCGCGGTGGTCACCGTTCCCGCCACGCCCGCTGAATCAAGTAGCAACGCCTCCGGGCGCAGGCTTGACCACGCTTCCGGCCCGCCGAAACGGCGCGTCATTTCGGGGGGCAACACATTCGATGAGCCAACGAAATCGGCAACGAAGCGGTTGGCGGGGCGTTCGTATATGTCTGCCGGGGTGCCGATCTGGGCGATACCTCCCCGATCGAACACGGCCACCTGATCCGCCATCGACAAAGCCTCTCCCTGATCGTGGGTGACGAATACGAAGGTGATGCCAAGCCGCTGTTGCAGGGATTTCAACTCTTCCTGCATTGCCTCGCGCAGTTTCAGGTCAAGCGCGCCAAGCGGCTCATCCAGCAGCAGGACGCGCGGCTCGTTCACCAGCGCGCGGGCAAGGGCCACGCGTTGCCGCTGGCCACCTGACAATTGCCCCGGTTTGCGGTCCCCGAAGCCGTCAAGCTTGACCAACGCCAGCATTTCATCGGCGCGGGCATGACGGGTGCGGCGGTCAACACCTTTCACCATCGGTCCGTAAGCCACATTGTCGCGCACATTCATATGCGGGAACAGGGCATAATCCTGAAAGACAGTATTCACTGACCGCCGGTTCGGCGGCACGTCGGAAACATCCTGCCCAAAGATGCGGATATGTCCACTGCTGGGCTTTTCAAAGCCGGAAATCAGCCGCAGGCAGGTGGTTTTGCCTGATCCGGATGGTCCGAGCATCGCGAAGAAGGAACCTTCGGCAATGGTCAGGTCAACGTCATCGACTGCCCTGACGGGGCCGAAGTGACGGCTGACGGACTGGAATTCGACGGCTGGGGTCATGAGAGCCTGTTCAGTGGTCATAGCTTCCCCCACCCCAAACCTCCCCGCAAATAGGGGAGGGCGGCGAAGGGCGCCAAGTGCAGAATGTTTTACGGTGTGTTCGCGTGCTGCTGCCTCTCCCCCTTGCACAGTGGGAGAGGCAGGGCGGGGGAATTACCGCCCGCCGATTACCCCGATATAGTCGCTGACCCAGCGATAGTACGGCACGCAGTCGCCGGCAGGACAGGACGAAACCGGCGTGGTCCAGAACCGTATCTTGTCGAAATCATCCAGCCCGTTCGCGGTGCAGCCCTCTGCCGTCTGCATGCCCCTGCCATCGGCGCAGGCCGCCGGCACCGACGGGTTGGCGCCGAACCAGACCGACAGGTCGGATTGCAGGTTCGAGGCCAGCGAGTGTTCCATCCACAGATAGGAACAGGTCGGGTTTGCGGCATCGACATGCATCATCGTCGTATCTGCCCAACCCGTCGCGCCTTCGGACGGGATGGTCGAGGCGATGGGCAACCCTTCCCCTTTCAGCAAATTCACCTGGAACGGCCATGAACCGGAGGCGACGACGCCCTCGTTTTTGAAATCATCCATCTGGATGAACGCATCATGCCAATAACGGCCTACCAGAGTGCGCTGGGTGCGCAGCAGGTCAAGCGCGGCCTTGTATTGGTCTTCGTTCAGTTCGTAGGGGGAGGTGATGCCGAGTTCCGGCTTGTGGGCCATCAGATATTGCGCGGCATCAGCGATGTGGATCGGGCCGTCATAGGCCTGCACCCGGCCCTCGTTCGACTTGCCGTCGGGCAGGTCCATCTTTTCGAACACCACGTTCCAGGATGTCGGCGGCTCCTTGAACACTTCGGTGTTGTACATCAGCACGTTCGGCCCCCACATGTAGGGCACGCCGTAATGCACGCCATCGACCGTATGCCAGGGGGCGTCCTTCAGCCGATCGTCGACGGTGGACCAGCTTGGGACCAGATCGATGTTAACCGGCTGCACACGCTTGCCCGCCACCAGCCGCAGCGAAGCATCGCCCGAAGCGGTGACAAGATCGAAGCCACCCTCGTTCATCAGGGCGACCATCTCGTCGCTGGTGTTCGCGGTTTTCACGTTGACCTTGCAGCCCGAGGCTTCCTCGAACTTCGTGACCCAGTCAAAGGCCTTGTCGGTTTCGCCGCGCTCGATATAGCCCGGCCAGGCGACGATGTTCACCTGCCCCTCGGGTTCGCCCAAGGCGGCAACCTGCGCGCTTACGGATTGTGCGGCAAGCACCAGCGCCAGCGCCGTGCCGCCGATCAGTCTTGCGGTCGTCATGTTCATGTTCATGCTCCCTGTTGACGGCAGCCGCGCCACCCGCGGGGCCGCATCCCGATTTTCCGGTGATGGGCGCAGGCTAAGGCCGCGCGTGCAGGGATCGCAATATCAAAACCCAGAAAGACGATATCGGTTTTGCCGATGGATTACCGGTTGGGTACTGAACTTTGCGCGGCACGGATAAAGTTGCGGGCGGCCGGGGCCAGCGGCGCACCCTTGCGCCAGGCGAGGCCGACCTGAACCGCCGGAAGGTCGCCCGAGACGTCGCGGATTTCGATACGGTCGCCTTCCAGCGACCACGGCCGGTAGACCAGCGTCGGCAGGATAGCCACCCCCGCGCCTGTGGCGACCAGGCTGCGGACCGCCTCGACCGACCGTGTGCGGAACGCGATGGGCGGGCGCACCTTCATCGCAGCCATAAGCGCCTTGGTGCTTTCCTCGATCTCGTCGACGGTCAGCAGGATCACTTGCTCCCCCGCCAGATCGTCAAGATTGATTGCCTCTGCATCCGCCAGCGGATGACCCAGCGGCAGCCACAGCCGGTAGGGGGACACAAGCAGCGTTTCCACATGCAGGGCGGCGCGGTCGCGGATGGAACTGGTCAGCAACACCGCCACGTCCAGCTCGCCCCCGATCAGCAGGTGTTGCAGGTATTCGCCGTTGTCCTCTATCGCCGAAAGCTCCACCTTCGGCCAGGCACGCCGGAAGCGCGACAGAATGTCTGACAGCACATAGCCCGCCACCAGCGAGGTGACCCCAAGCGCCAGTCGCCCCGCGATCTCCCCCGCCTCTTGCCTGAAAGCCAGCCGGGCGGTGGAGACATCGCCCAGAATCTGCGTCGCATGGCGCAGGAAAAGGCTGCCCCTGTGCGTCATTGCCAGTCCCCGTGCGCGTCTTTCGAACAGCGGCACACCCAGATCGTCCTCCAGGCTCTGGATCGCTTCCGTAACCGAGGACTGGCTGATCGACAGCGCCCGCGCCGCACCCGACACGCTGCCGGCCTCTGCCGCGGCCACGAAGAACTGCAACTGGCGAAGCGTAAAGGCCAATAAAGGCTCCGGGAATGCCGTGCCGGGGCACCATGCCCCGCTGCCGGCGAGGCTAGCACGGGCCGGGGTTCTGTCACAAAGTTTGTCGGGGGATGTGGCGGGGGGAGATGCCAGGGCCCGGACTTGATCCGGGGCGGGGGAGGGAAAGCGGGGCGGGTAGGTAGAGTGCTGATTTCACGCACCGTTGCGGTTGGCGTGGATTGGTGCGTGCGAGCACGCACCCTCGGCTTGCTTTATTATGATACTCTTTTTTGTCGTTTTGACCAAACCAGCCAAAGACGCAAGTAACGATTTTGCCAATGATAGCTGCGTCCTTAGCTATTAACACAACATGTAGTGCATTCACCCCTGCAACGTCCGCACCCCGTAGCCTTCCCCCCGCGCCTTCATCGCCGCCACTGCCGCAATGCTTGCTGCGGCCGTGGTGAAATACGGGATCTTGTCCATCAGGGCGACGCGGCGGATGTCGCGGCTGTCGGAGATTGCCTGCGCGCCTTCGGTGGTGTTCATCACCAGCGCCACCTCGCCGTTCTTCAGCCGGTCCACGATATTGGGGCGACCCTCATAGACCTTGGCAACCGGGGTGGCGGTCACGCCCTGATCCTTCAGCCAGCTTGCGGTGCCCTTGGTGGCCACAAGTTCGAACCCCATGCCGGTCAGGTCACGGGCGGCCTCTGCCAGCGCTTCGGTCTTGTCCATATCCTTCACCGACAGGAACACCCGGCCCGCTTCCGGCAGATGCGTGCCTGCGCCCATCTGAGCCTTCAGGAAGGCCAGCGCAAAGCTGCGGTCCCAGCCCATCACTTCGCCGGTCGACCGCATTTCCGGCCCCAGCACCGGATCGACGCCGGGGAAACGGTTGAAGGGCATCACCGCTTCCTTGACGCTGAACCACGGCGTGTGCGGATCGGCCAGTGTCAGCGGATCGGCCAGCGGCAGGGGATCGTCCGGCCCCACGCCCGCGGGATAGGCGGCGCGCATCCGGAAATTCGAAAGCTTCTCCCCTGCCATCAGGCGCGCGGCGATAGAGGCGATGGCGCTGTCGGTGGCCTTGGCGACAAAAGGCACGGTGCGGCTGGCGCGGGGGTTCACCTCCAGCACATAGATCACGCCGTCCTTGATCGCGAACTGCACGTTCATCAGGCCGACAACATGCAGCGCACGGGCCATTTCGACCGTCTGGCGTTTCAGTTCGGCGATGGTTTCCGCCGACAGCGAATGCGGCGGCAGGCAACAGGCGCTGTCGCCCGAATGCACGCCGGCCTCCTCGATATGCTCCATGATGCCCGCGACATGCACATCGGTGCCGTCGCAAAGCGCATCAACGTCGACCTCGATCGCGCCGGAAAGGTAGCTGTCGAGCAGCACAGGGCTGTCGCCTGAAACCTGCACGGCGGTAGAGATATAGCGTTCAAGCTGCGCATCGTCGCGGACGATTTCCATCGCGCGGCCCCCCAGCACATAGGAGGGGCGGATCACCAGCGGATAGCCGACGCGGGCGGCGATCTGGAACGCCTGATCGCGGGACGATGCGATGCCGTTCACCGGCTGCTTCAGGCCGAGCTCGTTCAGCAGTTTCTGGAACCGTTCCCGATCCTCGGCCAGGTCGATGGCATCGGGCGTGGTGCCGAGGATCGGGATGCCCTCGTCCTTCAGCGCCTGTGCCAGTTTCAGGGGCGTCTGCCCGCCGAACTGCACGATGACGCCGTGCAGGGTGCCGTTGTCCTGCTCCACCCGCAGGATCTCCAGCACATGTTCCAGCGTGAGCGGTTCGAAATAGAGGCGGTCTGAGGTGTCGTAATCGGTGCTGACGGTTTCCGGGTTGCAGTTGACCATGATGGTTTCATAGCCCGCTTTCGTCAGGGCATAGCAGGCGTGGCAGCAGCAATAGTCGAATTCGATGCCCTGACCGATCCGGTTCGGGCCACCGCCGAGGATCACCACCTTTTTCCGGTTGCTCGGACGGGCCTCGCATTCCACATCGCCCATCGCCGGAGCTTCATAGGTGGAATACATATAGGGCGTCTGCGCCTCGAACTCTGCCCCGCAGGTGTCGATGCGCTTGAAGACGGCAGTGACGCCAAGGTTGCGGCGGGCGCGACGGACCTGGCCTTCGTCCCGGCCGGTGAGTTTGGCAAGGCGGGTGTCGGTGAACCCATACATCTTTACCTTGCGCAGACCATCGGCAGTCACGGGCAGGCCGTTCTTGCGGATGTCGGCTTCCATCGCGACGATCTCGCGGATTCGGGCCAGAAACCACGGATCGAAGGCGGTGGCGGATTGAATTTCGTCGTTGGTCAGCCCGTGGCGCATGGCCTGCGCGATCACGCGCAGCCGGTCGGGGGTGGCGGCGGACAGGGCCTTGATGATCGCTGATTTTTCCGGCGCGCCGGGTATCTCAATCTCGTCAAAGCCGGTCAGGCCGGTTTCCAGGCTTGCCAGCGCTTTCTGCATCGATTCATGGATGGTGCGACCGATTGCCATCGCCTCGCCCACCGATTTCATCGCGGTGGTCAGGTTGTTCTGCGCACCGGGGAATTTTTCAAAAGCGAAGCGGGGGATCTTGGTGACGACATAGTCGATGGTCGGCTCGAAACTGGCGGGCGTGACTTTGGTGATGTCGTTGTCCAGTTCATCCAGCGTATAGCCCACGGCCAGCTTCGCCGCGATCTTGGCAATGGGGAATCCGGTGGCCTTGGAGGCCAGCGCGGAGGATCGCGATACCCGCGGGTTCATTTCGATCACCACCATACGGCCATCGACGGGATTGACCGCCCATTGCACGTTCGAGCCGCCAGTCTCCACGCCGATCTCGCGCAGCACGGCGATAGAGCCGTTGCGCATGATCTGGTATTCCTTGTCGGTCAGGGTCAGCGCCGGGGCGACAGTTATGGAATCGCCTGTATGCACCCCCATCGGATCGACGTTTTCGATGGAACAGACGATGATGACATTGTCCGCGCGGTCGCGGACCACCTCCATCTCGTACTCCTTCCAGCCGAGCAGCGATTCATCGACCAGAATCTGCGCGACGGGGGACGCATCAAGGCCGGAACGGCAGATCGCCTCGTAGTCATCACGGTTATAGGCGACGCCACCGCCGGTGCCGCCCATGGTAAAGGCCGGGCGGATGATCGCGGGCAGGCCGACATATTCCAGCGCTGCCATCGCCTCGGCCACACCGGCGGCGATGTCGTATTTGCCGTTCACTTTCGGTGCGGCAACGATGGTTGCCTTGGGATTTTCCAGCCCGATCCTGTCCATCGCCTCGCGGAACAGCTTGCGGTCTTCGGCCATTTCAATGGCCTCGCGGTTTGCCCCGATCAGTTCAACGCCAAGCCTGTCCAGCACACCCATGTCGGCCAGCGCCAGCGCGGTGTTCAGGCCGGTCTGCCCGCCCATCGTCGGCAGCAGCGCATCGGGACGTTCCTTTTCGATGATCTTGGCGACGACTTCCGGTGTGATCGGCTCGATATAGGTGGCATCCGCCATGTCCGGGTCGGTCATGATCGTGGCGGGGTTCGAGTTCACCAGGATGACCCGGTACCCTTCTTCCCGCAGTGCCTTGCAGGCCTGTGCGCCGGAGTAGTCGAATTCGCAGGCCTGACCGATGACGATAGGCCCGGCGCCGATGATCATGATCGACTTGATATCGGTCCGCTTCGGCATGTCAGCCCCCATATGTCGCGCAAAACTTCGGGGGTTATAGCCATGGACAGCGCGGGCGCAAGGGCCGGAGACCGCCATGCAGAAAGATGACTGTCGTGGAGAGCTAGTTATCGGGGACGGGCACCCGAGCCTTGGGCAGTATGGCTGCCGCCAGCACCCCAAGCCAAAGGGCGCAGAAGGCCCAGATATAGGCTGCGGTATGGTTGGTCGTGACTGTCATAAGGACAAAAACGGTGCTGGTCAGGAAAGCCGCGACGACGCCGACGAAAAGGGACGCCATGCCCCGGGGCAACCAAATCAGCAGCGCGGGTGTCAGCAGCATTGGCAGAAGGAAGTAGTGGTGCCATCCCAATGGCGCGAACAATGGCGCAGCTATGGTTATTGTCAGCAGCCCCCTGATGCGCCGTTCGGCTGCTGGCAGGGGCGAAAGCCGGAACCAGACCAGACCCAGCAGCATCAGAAAAGCAAGCTTTTGCCCGGCCTCGGCAAGGGGAAGCGCCGGAATGCGCTGCATGTCAAGGCTCAGGTCAAGCGGGGGGATCACCCCCGCGGCATTCGCTAACAGCACAACAGCAGTTCGCAGGGTGCTGTTGAACGGTGCCAGCAGAATCCTTGATGTCTCATGCCCAGCGGCGGCGATGAAGTCCACGTTCAGGCCCGGCCCTGCAAAAGCAATGCTGGCGGTGGCCAGCGCGGTGCAGGTCATGCCAAAGGCCGCCAGCGCCCGCCAGCGCCTGTCCAGCAGGAACACAAACGCAATGAGCACCGGCAGGATTTTTATGGCCGCTGCCACAGCCAACAGGATGCCTGCACTGCGGTCGTGTCCCTGCTCCAGCCTTACCATGGCGCAAAGGGCCAGGAACGCGGTCAGGATCGTCGGCTGGTTCAGGTTGATGGCTTGAAAACCGGGCATGGTCATCAGGATCGCGACGAGGCTTGCGGTGACCCAGATGGCTAGCGGCAAGCCTTTCGGGCGGATAAGCCGCGCTGTCAGGAATGGCATGGCTGCCAGCATCACAACGTTCAGCACCGTCCCGGCATCCAGAAACGCCTGAGGTGACAGACTCCCTGCGACGGGTCCCAGCAAAACTGCCCAAAGCGGTGGATAGATGTAGGGGGCGATGATTTTGGTCTGCAATCCCAGTCCCTGCTGTATGCCCTCCCATTCGGGGACCGTTCTGGCGAGATCTTCGGCCGCAGGAGCATAGATCAGGGACGCTTGACCGGTGTGCCACAAATGCCCTGCCATCCACAATGCAGACAGATCGATGGACCATTCGCCCAGCAGCTGCCAGCCAAGCAATACTGCCCAGATCACAGCAATCGTCACAGAAAGCGGCAGGTCAAAGCGCGAGGTCATGCTTGCGCCAGCGAAGTCGGCGGTCGACCGAACGTTGGTGGTATCTGCCCGGCGTGCAGTCATCCCTCGGCCTCGCGCAGACCGTGGCGTGTCGAAGGGGCTGAACTGGTATGCGGCACATTGCGGGTTGCGGACAGCGCAAATCCCGCACCCAAAAGCGCGGCAGACAGGATTCCCAGCAGCTGGCTTGCGAACAGTGTTGCCGACGATGGGGATAACAGCGCCTGCACGACGATCATCGCAGGCAATAGTCCGACAGTGACAAGCAGAATGCCGATGCGGGGGCCCAGCCGGTCAACGATCAGAGGGACGAAGACCACGGCGGGCAAATAGTGATAGGCAAAGGCCATGGGTGAAACCAGCGCCACCACCATCATCGCCAATGGCCAAAGCCGGGCGGTCGCAGTGACATCGCTGCGCAGGCGACGGAAGCCAAGCGCCATGACGGTCAGCACCAGCACCAGCAACATTCGGTCGGCGTTCTGCCACAGGGTCCCTTTTGCAAGGATGAAAACTCCGCCTGCGCCTTCGGGCGCTGGCCCGGCATGAAGCGCGACAATCGGTTGCAGGGTGTCGCGATGCAGCAGGTGGGCCAGCGTGGCATCAAGGTTGTAGGCAAGACCGTTGACCAGCGCCGTTGCTGAAATACGCGACAGTTCTGAAAGAAAGGCCACATGCAGCGGCCATCCGGCGAGCGCAACGGACAAAAGGCCAAGCCCCGCGCCCGCACAAGCAAAGGACAACACGGCCCGATGCCTGCCTTGTGCCAGCCAGAACAGCACGAACAGCGCGGGATACACTTTCAGCGCGGCGGCCAGTGCCAGCGACAGCCCGGCAGTGACAGGCGCATCCGCGCGGTCGCGTTCGATCGCCAGCACGATCAGAAACGCGGCGAATATCTGTGGTTGCTGTTGCAACAGTGCATGTGCTCCGTATGTCGTCGGAAACAAGGCAAGCGCAGCAATAGCCATCCAACGCGACAGCGTCAGCGTCGATGCGGTGGCACGCCAGGCCAGCCACGCCGTCAGGGCCAGCAACAGGGGGTTAAGCAGCGACGCGACGCCCGCAAAACTATCAAAACCGGCATGGGGCACCAGCAGGGCCAGCAAGGCGGCCCAGAGCGGCGGGTAGATATAGGGGTAAAGCTCACCGCTATAGCCAAGCTTCAACGCGGCATCGGCCCATTCGGCGGGGGGCTGCATCAGGAAAAAACCGCTGTTGCCGGGGTAAATCAGATCGCTGCGACCCTGCGCAAAGAAATCCGCCGCAAGCCAGCTTGCGCGCAGGTCGGCGGGATTGCCGTCGCGTGCCACGAACCAGGCGAGGATGGCAAACGCCAGAATCGTCATAAAGGCCAAGCCGCGTGACGCGGTCGTGATCGGGGGTGCCACCATCATGAGGTTGCATCAATCACTTAAATGCGGCGCGTTCGGGGCGAATTGTTGCCGCGTTCGGGTCAATGCCGCCCAGGCGACGACAAGCGCAGCCGCAACGAAAATGGCCTGATAGGCAAGCGACCCATAGCGGACAAAGGGAAGAATGCCCGCGACCAGCCAGGACGAACTGCCCAGCAGAACCAGAAGATACATCCCCAACGCCCGCATCGGGCGCATGGCAGGCACAAGGCAGGGCATCAAAAGGACCGGCAGCAGGTAATAGTGCAGCCAGCCGAGCGGGGCAAAAACCAGCGCAATCAGTGACAGCGACAGCAGGGCACGGCCGTTGCTTTGCCCCTTTGTCATCCGGGTTACCTGTCGCAGCCATACCGCGATCGCCGCCACGAACAGAACCGGCCCCGCCACCCGCACCCATCCTGCCAACGGCCAAAGGACCGCCAGCGGGGAAGCGGCCTGTTGGGGATACTGCATGGTGCCGAGCAATGCCTTGGCGGAGGGGTTGTAGACCGAAATCAGGGTCGCACTTTCCATTTCTGACAATGCGGCGGCATAGGCGTGGTGCATTTCGGTCCCGGCCACGATCAGGCTGATAACAAACAATATTCCGCCTGCGACCACAAAGGCTGTCACTGCGCGCCAGTCACGATCGACGATGAAGATCAGCGCAAGGATCGCAGGCAGCAGTTTCATCGATGCGGCCAGTGCCAGCAGCACACCTGCCAGCATCGACCACCCAGCCTGCTTCCGTTCAAAGGCCAGCAGGGTCAGGGCAGTGATCAGAATCTGCGGCTGCCCAAGGCTGAGCGCGAAGCGCGGGATATGGCTGATCTCAAGGAAACCGATGGCCAGCACAGCGGTCACGGCCAGTGAAAGCCCCGGCTGCGCGATCCGCCAAGCCAGCGGCACACAGGCCGCAAGCGCTGGCACCAGCACGATGCGCCACGCCTCGAACCATTGTTCGATGGAACTTTCGCGCGCCAATGCGGCCAGGGCTGGCAGCCACAGTGGCGGATAGATGAACGGCGTAACCGATATCCCGCCCAGACCGTATTCGGCAATCCTGTCCTGCCATTGCGGCGGCGCGGCGCGGAAAAACCCTTCGGGTACTGCGTAGATCAGATCGGGCGCCCAGTCCGCCCACAGCCGTCCGGCCATATAAAGCGCGGTCAGGTCCAGCGCAGGCGCGCCCCGCATCTGCGCGATTGTCCAGACCACCCATATCAGCAGGATCATTGCTGCCAGCGTCAGGTCTGGTCCACTGCCCGGTTTTGGCAAAAACATACGCACGCGAACCGATACACCAAAAATCTCTTTCAGGTTGCAACCTATTTCAAGAATTCCGCCATGGGAAGTGCCCGCTTGACTTCGCACGCGCGGCAATGTGTATCGACGCGGCAATGAACCGCCTCGGAAAGGGGAGCCTGATGCACGCCTATCGCAGCCACACCTGTGCCGGATTGACCAAAGCCGAGACGGGCCAGAACGTGCGGCTTTCGGGCTGGGTGCACCGGGTGCGCGATCACGGCGGCGTGCTGTTCATCGACCTGCGCGACCATTACGGCATCACCCAGGTGATCGCCGACAGCGACAGCCCCGCCTTTGCCGCCATCGAAAAGCTGCGCGCCGAATGGGTGGTCTGCATCGACGGTCGGGTCAAGGCCCGCGATGCGGCACTTGTGAACCCCAAGCTGCCGACCGGAGAGATCGAGGTTTACGCAACCGGGCTGGAAGTTCTGGGCGCGGCGGACGATCTGCCGATGCCTGTCTTCGGCGATGTCGATTACCCGGAAGAAACCCGGCTGACCTATCGCTTTCTGGACCTGCGCCGCGAAAAGCTGCACGCCAACATGATGCTGCGGTCGAATGTGGTGCGGTCTTTGCGCAACCGGATGTGGGATCAGGGCTTCAACGAATTCCAGACGCCGATCATCACGGCGTCTTCCCCGGAAGGCGCGCGCGATTTTCTGGTGCCGTCGCGTCTGCATCCCGGCAAGTTTTATGCGCTGCCGCAGGCCCCCCAGCAGTTCAAGCAGCTTATCATGGTGGCGGGGTTCGACCGCTATTTCCAGATCGCGCCCTGCTTCCGCGACGAAGACCCGCGTGCCGACCGCTCACCCACCGATTTCTACCAGCTTGACCTTGAGATGAGCTTTGTCACGCAAGAGGATGTTTTCGCTGCAGTTCAGCCGGTGGTGCAGGGCGTTTTCGAGGAATTCGGGCAGGGTCGCCGCGTGGATGCCGACTGGCCGCTGATCGCCTACCGCGACGCGCTGAAATGGTATGGGTCCGACAAACCCGACCTGCGCAACCCGATCAGGATGCAGGATGTATCCGAGCATTTCCGCGGTTCGGGATTTGCGATCTTTGCCAAGTTGCTGGAGCAGGAGGGCAACGAGGTGCGGGCAATCCCGGCGCCGAAGGGGCCATCTGGAGAACCGGTCGGTCGCAAGTTCTGCGACCGGATGAACGCCTTTGCACAGCAGCAGGGGCTGCCGGGGATGGGGTATATTTTCTGGCGAAAGGCCGAGGACGGATCGGGTATGGAAGCCGCTGGCCCCCTCGCCAAGAACATTGGGCCGGAGCGCACCGAAGCCATTCGCGTTCAGCTTGGATTGGGCGAGGGCGACGCCGCCTTCTTCCTTGGTGGCAAGCCGGAAACGTTCGAGGCGGTCGCAGGTCGGGCGCGGAATGTGATCGGCGAGGAACTGGGGCTGACCGAAAAGAACTGCTTCCGCTTTGCCTGGATCGTCGATTTCCCGATGTACGAGAAGACTGACGACGGCAAGATCGATTTCAGCCACAACCCGTTTTCCATGCCGCAGGGCGGGATGGAGGCCTTGCAGGGCGATCCGCTGAAAATCCATGCCTATCAATATGATCTGGCCTGCAATGGATATGAGCTGATCTCTGGCGGGATCCGCAATCACAAGCCGGAAATCATGTTCAAGGCGTTTGAAATCGCGGGCTATCCGAAAGAGGAGGTTGAGAAGCGCTTTGGCGGCATGGTCAAGGCCTTTACCTATGGCGCGCCGCCCCACGGCGGCTGTGCGGCGGGCATCGACCGCATCGTGATGCTGCTGGCGGATGAGGCGAATATCCGCGAGGTCATCATGTTCCCGATGAACCAGCGCGCCGAAGACCTGCTGATGGGCGCGCCAAGCGAACCGACGAATGCGCAGTTGCGGGACCTGAACCTGCGGGTGCTGCCCAAGGAAAGCTGATGGCCGCGCTTTACACCGCCTCTGTCCCCGTCCTGCGCCATTACCTTGACCGGATCGAGGGGATGCTGGAGCGGGTTCAGGGGAGGGAGGCGCTGCTTCTGGCGCGCCTTGCCCCCGACATGTTCACCTGCGGCCAGCAATTCGCCACGGCCATGGGGTTCGCCTTGCGAGCCAGCTATCCGCTTGCAGGCCGCCCGGTGCCGGACGCGCCGGATGCGGGGATGGACCGGATCGGGCTGTTGCGGCGGCTGGTTTCCACGCGGGCGGCGCTGGATGGGCTCGTGCCCGATGATTTCATCGGGGCTGATGCGCGCATGGTCAGCCACCGCGCCGGGTTCGCCGAGCTGTCGCAGACCGGCGCGGAATACCTGCACCTGTTTGCGATGCCGAATTTCCTGTTCCACACCACGATGGGCTTCGCCATCCTGCGCGGGCAGGGGGTGGAGATCGGCAAGGCCGATTTCGACGGCTTGCACGACTATCCGCACGGCTTCCGGTTCTGATCAGTTCCGCCAGCCGGTCAGGTTAAGCCCGACATTCACAGACTGCTCATCATAGGCGTCGATGGTGGAATCCCTGTCCTGCAGGCCGACCGAAACCGCCAGATTGCGCGACAGGGGCCGGGTCATGCCAAGGCTGATCACGCGGTCCTCACGCACCTGCCCGAAAAGCTGTGAGCCATCCTCTGTCAGGTAGCCTATGCTGAACCGGGTTGGCGCGCCAAGAATCGCGCGGGTCAGCGACAGATCGAGGCTTTGATGCAGGGTGTTCCGCCCCTCGACCCGTTCGCCAATGGAAAAGCGTGCCGAAACGGCACCAAACCCTGCCAGAACCATCGCGCCATCGACGGCCAATCCGGCCTTGCGATATTCCGGCCTGCGCGCACCCTGCGCCGCAAGCCCGATTTCGGCATCTGTCCTGGCGAGCGAAAACAACTTGCTGATCCGGGCCGACCCGTTCAGTTCATGTTCCTCTGTCCCCGCCCGGCTGCGGTAAAAACCGCCAAGGCAAAGATCGATCCACATCCAGCGTTGCTGATACTGCTTTCGGCAGACCGACAGCGTCAGATCGGTGCGGGACATGTCATGTTCGGGTGCGTGGCGAAATGTCAGCCCGGCGTTGCCCGCCCAGACAACACCGTTGCGGGTGACGACATTCTGGCCCAGGGTCAGGCTTGCCCCCACGACCGCACCGGCCTTGGCACGGCTGTCCTCGGACACGGTAAAGGGCAGACCGCCGATCATGATGGTTTCACCGGGGATGCCACCGTTGAAATTCGGGTCCCAGGTCAGGATTGGGGATGCGGCGACCTGCAAGGGTGTCGCCTGTGGGCGCCTGCCGGCGGGAAACCCCAGCCCCTGCTGCGCGGCCAGCACCGCAGCCGTCTGGCGCAGGTCGGGCCTGCGGGCGTTGCGCAGGGAAAACAGCGCCAGACGAGAGTTTCCGGCCATCAGGGCGGATTGCCAGTTGGTAGCGCTGTCCTGGGCGTGGGCCGGTGATAACGGCACCACTGCCAACAAGGCGGCGCAGGCCCAACGGCCCAAGCGACGGCCCATGCCCCTGAGATAATCCTTGCGCATTGGCGTCGCTCTTGCTGTCTGTTCAGCCCCCTGCGTTTCATATGCGACGCAGGCTGTCAAATCCCTGTCCCGCAGGTCGCGTTCCTGCCATCGCCCTTGACTTCGGCCCGACAATCCCCCATGTCCGCGATGCCCAAGGGTTCGCTGCCGCGTGAGCAGCCGTCGCAGGCACTGGCCAATCGGCCAGCGCGACATGGACCGGGGCAAAGGTTCCCATTTCACGCAGGGGTCCGGCAGCCGCGTCTGGCTGCACCCTCGCGCCGCGACCGGCTGGCCCTGCCTGCCGGGGCGGTTCTTTTCATTCACCCCCGGCAATCCGGGGGCAACGGGACTATGGATTTGACCACGTTCGATACGCTTTCGCTCAACCCGCAGATTCTGGCCAATCTGGCCACGCTGGGGCTGACCACACCCACACCGATCCAGACACAGGCGATCCCGCATGTGCTGGAAGGCCGCGATCTGATGGGCCTTGCCCAGACCGGCACCGGCAAGACGGCTGCCTTTGGCCTGCCGCTGCTGCACAAGCTGATGCAGATCGGCAAACGGCCCAACCCGAAACAGGCCCGCGCGCTGATCCTTGCACCGACCCGCGAACTCGCCACGCAGATCGCCGAGAACATACAGAACTTTGCCAAGGGCACGCCGGTGCGCACCTATCGCGTCGTCGGCGGGGCCTCGATCAACGTGCAGGCTGACCGGCTTTCGCGCGGGATTGATATTCTTGTCGCGACGCCCGGCCGTCTGATCGATCTTCTGGACCGGCGGGCTGTCAATCTGGCGGAAACGCGGTATCTGGTGCTGGATGAAGCCGATCAGATGCTTGATCTGGGCTTCATCCATGCGCTGCGCCGCATTGCCCGGCTGCTGCCCGAGCAACGGCAGACCATGCTGTTTTCGGCGACCATGCCGAAGCTGATGGAAGAGCTGTCAACCGCCTACCTGAAAGACCCGGTCAAGGTGCAGGTGTCCCCCCCCGGCAAGGCGGCAGACAAGATCGAGCAGGGTGTGCACTTCGTCAATCAGGGCGACAAGGCGCGACTGCTGTCCGACTATATCAGCAAACACCCCGATGAACTGGCGCTGGTATTCGGTCGCACCAAACACGGCTCGGAAAAGCTGATGAAGCTGCTGGACAGTTGGGGCTACAAGGTTGGCTCGATCCACGGCAACAAAAGCCAGGGACAGCGGGAGCGCACGCTTGCGGCGTTCCGGTCCGGGGAAATCAAGGTGCTGGTGGCTACCGATGTGGCGGCGCGGGGCATCGACATTCCCGGGGTACGGCATGTCTATAACTACGATTTGCCGAATGTGCCGGAAAACTATGTGCACCGCATTGGCCGGACGGCCCGCGCCGGTGCCGAAGGTCGTGCGGTCGCATTCTGCTCCCCCGCCGAGCTGGGCGAGCTGCGGGCCATTGAAAAGGCGATGAAACAGCCGATCGAGGTGATCGGCGGCGAAGTCCCGATGAACGATTTCGTGCCCAGCATGAAACCTGCACACCGCAGCAGCAACCATGGCAACAAGCCAGCGCCGCGTCAGGGCCAAAAGCCGGGCGGCCAGCAAGGCCAGAAGCGCAGCTACGCGCCAGCGACCGAAGCGGGAGAGCGTAAGCGCCCGGCTCGTCGTCCTTCGCGCCGCCCGCGCCGCGAACAGGCGGCCTGATCGCCGGATACCAGAACTTTGATCCCTGCCGGCGGCAACCCCGGCAGGACGTCAGTTCACTTCATGTTCAAGATGCAGCTTCATATCCAGCAGAACGCGCTGGATTTCTTGGGTTTCGTTCAGCAGGCGCTTGGCTTCGTTGATTGTGATGCGGCCATCGGAAATCGACTGGTTATATTCGGCCATAAGCTGCGCGAACCGCTGGCTTAGCGCGACGACATCCTGATTGACGCCGCCCTTCGGGGCCAGATGGCGATCCTGGTCATAGGCAAGCGTGATGCCACGCAGATCCGCGAGCGCACTGGTGACATGCGGAAACCGTGCGGCTTCTTCCAATTGTGCGACGACATCAACCGGCATGAAGCGATCGGCATGCTCCGTGGCATCGGAGTAATAGCGCCCGAGCGTGGCCTTGGATTTCCCTGTCAGCGCGCAGGCGGCCTCGATGCCGACATCCTTGACCAAGGCTTCGCAGTGTTTCTTCAGATAGTTGGCCGCGCTGTCCATCACGTCCTCTTTGCAGTCGATCTTCCGCAGGTTGGGGGGAAACCCGCATTACCTTTCCCATTAGTCCGAAAAGGATTTCCTGTCATTCAGAAAGCGTTCCGGTGTTCCGGAACGGGTGCGAGTGGCCGGTGTGCCTTACACCGGTTGAGGTGGGGTCCGCCGTGTTCTGCTTCTCAAGGCGGCAGATTTGGATCATCCGGTCACCGCGGCGGACCTGCTGCCTTTCCCGATCAAATCGCGCAAACCCGAAAAGGGACAGCGCATCGGACCAGGCAAGGTTCGCGGGCCGCAGGCGCTCACGGCACGGGCCACCACTCCGGAACCCCACCTCCTCCCCCGCCGACCTCCCCGGTATCTCTTTGGCGGGGGAGGTGCTCACCCAGGTCCGCCCTCGAACCCGAACCCGGCCTTGCATCTTGCCTGCTGACACGGGCGGAGTTATCAGCCCGGCATGGCCAAGCTTTACTTCCACTATTCCACGATGAATGCGGGGAAATCCACGATCCTGCTTCAGGCGGCGCATAACTATCACGAGGGCGGGATGCAGACACTGCTGCTGACACCTGCATTCGACAACCGCGCCGGTGCCGGCCGCATTGCAAGCCGCATAGGCATCGGGGCGCCTGCGGAAACCTTCAGGCCCGATGAAAACCTGTTCAACCGCATAGTTGCGCGACTGAAAGTCGGCCCCTGTGCCTGCGTATTCGTGGACGAAGCGCAATTTCTTTCGAAAAGCCAGGTCTGGCAGCTTGCCCGGACGGTTGACGATCTGGCGGTTCCGGTGATGTGCTACGGGCTGCGTGTCGATTTCAGGGGGGAACTGTTCCCCGGTTCTGCGGCCCTTCTGGCGCTGGCCGACGAAATGCGTGAGGTGCGGACGATCTGTCATTGCGGCCGCAAGGCGACGATGGTTGTCCGCAAGGATGGGGCGGGGCGCGTTGTGACCGATGGCGATCAGGTGCAGATCGGGGGCAACGAAAGCTATGTGTCGCTCTGCCGCAGACACTGGCGCGAAGCGGTCGGCGACTTCGCGGCATAGGCTGTCGGAATGCCGGTCGTCTTGACGGGTAGGCAGGGTTTGCCCGCGCTCCAGTCACGCCTATCGCACGGTCTGAAAAAGCCGGCGACGTTGCCGCCGCCGGTCAGTCATGCTCTGCGTGTGTGACGCGAAGAAAAAAATGTCAGGCGGCGCGACCGGCGGGTTCCGCAAGCATCAGTTTCAGATGCGGGAAGCGTGCGAACAGGTCGGCACGAGCGGTCATGGACAGGGCGGCGATATGGTCCGGTGTCGGCAGGAAGCTTTCCACACCCAGTCCTTCGGCCGAGAGTGTGCCCACGCCTTCGATCATCACATGGACCAGCGTAACCGTTTCGGCCGTGGCCTGCTGGCGGATTGAACGGTCATTCACCATTTCTGCCGCTGGCACGAAGGCTTCGGCGGTGCCGTAGCAGAACCGGGCCTGCGATCCGGTCAGCCGCAGCGTCTGCGCGGCAGACACGACAACCGCATGGCGCGGTGCATCAGGGCCCAGTGCGCCAGCGGCCACATGAACCGGGGTCATGCCGCAGATTGCGGCGGGAAGCGTCGCGTGGCTACGACCGGCCCAAAGGACGGTGGCGGCCTCGCCTGTTGACGTCATCACCACATCGCCGGCGCGCAGCGACCCCACGGCGCGAGGGCCGTTCGGTGTGTCGATACGGGTGGCGGCGAGCAGCCCCGGGGCGGCAGCGCCCTGGAGCAGGTCTGCCTGAACTTCGACCGGGGCGGCGGCACTGGCGGCGCGGCGGGGCGGCAGCACATCGACGCTGAACATTTCGTCCATCAGCGGCGGGATGCCGGGGATCAGCGTTCCAGGAACGGCCGGGCGCAGCATGGCGCGTTCGCGGCGTTCGTTGGCGTTCGTTCCCTTGGCGGTATGGCGGGCCATCGTTGTTATCCTTCCCCTGGTATGCTGCGTGTTCTGGCTTGGCGGTGCTGTATCGCATTCCTTATGACTGCAACTTACGGCGGAGCTTGGGGCGAAAATTGGGCAAGACTGGGGTGCTTTCTCGCGGGCTTTGTGTCTGATGAACTATGGTTGACAATGAAGCCAACAAAACCGCGATACGCGGTTCGTGTCGTGTCGGAAGTCTGCGGAAAATGGATTACTAATTGTTTATATACAGTATGTTGAAGTTATTCTGATATGCGCCGCAGTTAAGTTGTCTGCGGACCTTTCATGAGTTACTTTGCAGATTTTCGAAACGATAAAAGGGGAACGTTTGCATCCCGATCTTGCCGAAGGGCGCTTTTCGCCTAGAAATTCCCACGAAGCGCAGAACTTCTGGTTGAATAATGGCAAGGAATCATGTCTTGCGGGCGGTCTTACTGCAACCGGGCAACCGCCGCGCGAACCGTGGCGATGCGCTGTGCGTTCGCCGGATGGGTGCCAAGGAATCGGTCTCCCGGATCGGGCAGCCTGGCGAAAAAGGCGGCACCGCGCACTGGATCGAAGCCAGCGCGAAGGGCGATTTCCGCACCCAGGCTGTCGGCCTCCAGCTCATGATCCTTCGAATAGCCGCGCGCGCCCAGCGTTGCCCCGATGTCCTGCGCGGCGCGCACGGTTTCGTCGCCGCTGCCCAGCGCGGCGGCAATCAATCCGCCCGCAAGCCCGCCCAGGGCCGTGCTGGTTTGCTGGCGGGGGATGTGGTCAAGTATGTGATGTGCCGCTTCGTGACCCATCACGAAAGCCAGTTCGTCGGTGTTGCGGGCGTCAGCAATCAGCGCCAGGGTGAAGGCCACGACGGGTCGGCCGTTGGCATCCAGGGTTTGATAGGCGTTTTTGGGCTGACCAGCGCGGCTGTCAACGATGATCTGGAGATCGCAATTGCCGCCGTTGCGCCCCCGGCAAAGGGATTCAGCCACGGGTTCAACCCGGGCGACCACGGTCCGGAAATTCGCTGCCGCGGTCTGTGGATCAAGTTGCGGTCCGGCGGGCGCGACCGGAACAGTGCCGGTTCCCGCGCTGGCAACGGGATAGGCGGGCGTATCGCAGGCCGCAAGCAGGACAGTGACAAGTATCAGAGCAGGCAGAAAGGGGCGAAGCATTATCGGAACCGGATGACGAACACGACTGCAGTCTAGCAAACCGTGTCCAACTTGCGCCAGTGCCGATGGCGTGAATGGTTGTCTTCGGGCGGCAAGCGTCTTGCCGGTCTCACCGCCATTGGCTAGGCTTTGTCCATGTTCACAATCGAGCACGATTTCGATGCGACGGTCATCACCCTGATGGACGAAGGCCATGACGGCCTTCAGGAAGATGTGGTGATCAACGCGTTCGAGGATTGCGTGACGGTCGAGCAATACGATCCCAGAAGCGATACGGTGGTCAAGATCACGCTTTCGGATGTGCAGCTTCGAGAACTGTCGGCAGCGCTGAACCTGCCCGAAGGGATCTATCGGGTGAAACTCCGCGGCAAGGAATAATCAATCGACCCGGAACACCTTGTCGCGGGAAGTTGCGCCGCGCACCAGAACCAGCCGGGTTTTCGCTATGCCAAGTGCCTTGGCCAGCAGTGTCTGCACGGCGGCATTTGCCTTGCCATCCTCGGGTACGGTGGTGACATAGATACGGATCGCGTCATTCTGCAGAACGACCGCATTTCGCGCCGCTTTCGGGGTGACGCGCAACGCGATTTCGGTGCCGGTAACGGCGAGATGTGCAAGCGCTGGGTCAGGCATGGGGTGAAGCCCGGCAAGGTTCCGGGTAGCCGGATGCTGCTATCGATGTGGCCTTTGCCCATTCCCGCTGCATCGTCTGGCCCTTGAACCCGGCGGCGCAATCGCCGACATCTGCACGATAACCGGAGTATGACATGACCGACAATCCCGCCGAACCGCTTGATTTCATGCTTGCCCGCCGCTCGACCCCGGCGCGGCTGCTGGGTGGGCCAGTGCCGGACCGGATCACCCTGACGCGGATACTGACTGCGGCGGCGCGCACGCCGGACCACGGCAAGCTGGTGCCGTGGCGGTTCATCGTGCTGGAACGCGCCGCGCTGGATCGGCTGGCCGCGCTTGCCGGGAAACGGGCAGGGGAACAAGGGTTGGATGCGGACAAGGCGCAGAAAGGTGTTGCGCAATTTGCCCAGTCACCATTGTGCGTGGCCGTGGTGCAGGTGCCCCGCCCGACCGTCAAGGTGCCCATGTCGGAACAGACCTATTCCGCCGGGGCCGCCTGCTATGGCCTTTTGATCGCAGCACTGGCTGGCGGTTATGCCGCCAATTGGCTGACCGGCTGGCCCGCTTATGACCGCGACTTCCTGCGTGAAGGATTGGGGATTGCGGCGGACGAAACGCTGGTGGGTTTTGTGCATGTCGGCACGACGACCGATGTCACAGCACCCGACAGGCCGCGCCCTGCGCTGTCCGATATCGTCAGCTGGATGGCCTGATTATGGGGATTGTCCTTGCCGCCTTTGTCCGCGCCTTGGGCCAACTTGGTGATCCGGTTTTCCGCAGGGTGCTGTTGCAGGGCGTTGCGCTGTCGGTCGCGCTGCTTGCCGGGGTCAGTTATGCCTTTATCACCCTTGTTCAGGTCTTTGTCCCAGATACGGTGACGCTGCCATGGATCGGGGCTATAGGTGGGGTGGAAACCGTCGTCGGGATCGGCACGCTGGCGCTGGTCACCCTCCTGTCGGTGTTTCTGATGGTTCCGGTCGCGGCGCTGTTCTGCGGCTTTCTGCTGGAAGATGTGGTGACGGCGGTAGAGCGACGGCATTATCCGACGCTTTCAGGGGCGGATGCCGTGCCGTTGACCGACAGTCTGAAAGACGCTGTCAACTTTCTGGGCGTCATGGTCGGGATGAACCTGCTGGCGCTGCTGGTCTATCCCTTTGTGATACCACTGGCGCCCTTTCTGTTCTGGGGACTGAACGGCTGGCTGCTGGGGCGGGAATATTTTACGCTGGTGGCCATGCGTCGTCTGGGCAGAGACGGTGCACGCGCCCTGCGGCGTGCAAATGGCGGCACCATATGGCTGGCGGGTGCGATGATGGCTGCGCCGCTTTCGCTGCCTTTCGTCAATCTGCTGGTGCCGGTGATCGGCGCGGCTACCTTTACGCATCTGTTTCACAGGCTGAAGGGCGCAAACCGCGGTTAGGGTTCAGCAGCCGCGCCACTTCCCATCCGGTCGAACATGTCGATGTCGCGTACGCTGATCCGACCCGACAGGATCACGGCGGCGATTGCCGCCCAGATCAGCGTGCCCGCGATGGTCGTGATCAGCGCCTTGCGGCGCACGACATTGCCGGCGGGGGCGCCCGCGGGTGTGCCCGGCTCTACCTTTCCGACATCGCCCTGCGACACCAGGCGCAGCGGCAGGACGATGAAAAAGGTCATGAACCAGCAGACAGCATAAAGGACGATGGCGGCGGTGATGCTCATATCTGTTCCAGTTCGACAAGACAGCCGTTGAAGTCCTTGGGGTGCAGGAACAGTACCGGCTTGCCATGTGCGCCGATCTTTGGTTCCCCGCTGCCCAGAACGCGGGCCCCTGCGGCCTTCAGCCTGTCGCGTGCGGCGAGGATGTCATCCACTTCGTAACAAATATGGTGGATGCCGCCAGCCGGGTTCTTTTCAAGAAAACCAAGAATCGGGGACCCGTCGCCGAGGGGGTAAAGAAGTTCGATCTTGGTGTTCGGCAGTTCGATGAAGATGACGGTGACCCCATGATCGGGTTCGTCCTGTGGCGCACCGACCTTGGCGCCCAGCGTGTTGCGATACTGCGCGGCTGCTGCTTCCAGATCGGGAACGGCAATGGCGACATGGTTCAGACGACCAATCATGGCGAATATCCTTTTCGTGTGGGCCGATGCCCATATGCGGCAGGCGGGTATGGCCCGCAAGGGGCGGATGGACGCAGAGACATCGCCGCCCACGGGTATTTACCGGACGTTAGGCAATCCGGTGGTTAATCCCGACTCACAACATCGTCGCCACTTCAGCCGGGGGATACCATGCCCGATACGAATGAAAGTTTCCCTGCCCTCGCCCGGCCCACCGCCGACCGACCGCTTCTTGGCATGACAATCCTTGTGGTCGAGGACAGCCGCTATGCCTGCGAAGCACTGCGGCTTCTGTGCCTAAGGTCAGGCGCCCGTATCCGGCGTGCGGATTGCCTGCGCTCTGCCCGGCGACACTTGCAGACCTATCGCCCCGGCGTGGTGATCATCGATCTTGGGCTTCCCGACGGTTCGGGGGAGGACCTGATCCGCGAACTTGCGCAGGCTGTGCCGCGCATGCCGGTGATCCTTGGCACAAGCGGCGATCCGGCAGGGGCATCCCTGTCGTTGCATGCCGGGGCGGATGGGTTCCTGCCGAAGCCGGTGGAAAGCCTGATGGCGTTCCAGAGGGCGATCCTGGGGTGTTTTGCCGGGGATGGCACTGCCCGCCAGCCGGTCCAGCGGGCCGAACCCGTGGTTCCCGACCGTATCGCCCTGCGTGACGACCTGACCCATGTGGCCGAAATCCTGGCGCACAGCCGGGACGAGCCGACACTGGGCTATGCCGCGCGCTTTCTGCGCGGCCTTGCCCGCAGCAGTCACGACCGCCCGCTGGAGGAGGCGGCCGCCGCACTTGCCGGAACGGCCCGCTCTGCAATTGATGAACAGGCGCGGGATCGGCTGACCGGGATGGTCAATGCGCGGCTGGACGCCAGTCCGGGATTATAGATGCCACGACGGCGGCGGCTGCGTCGGATTTTCATCACAATGGGATCAGCCTGCAACTAAGGGGTCGCGCATCAGCAGCAGCGGCGCGGTCAGCATCGCGAGGCTTTCCCGCTGTCGCCCTTTCGCATCGAAATTCGCGGGGGCGAGCCACCTGCCGAAGACGGCGCACAGGGCGGGCCAGTCCTTGTCGATGGCGGCGAACCATGCGGTGTCGCGGTTGCGGCCCTTGTAGATCGTCGCCTGACGGAAGGTGCCTTCGTAGCTTAGCCCCAGCCGCTGCGCCGCGCGACGGGACGGCAGGTTCAGTGCATCGCATTTCCATTCGAAACGCCGGTAACCCGTGGCAAAAGCCCAGTCCATCATCAGGAAGAACGCTTCGGTGGCGGAGGGTGTGCGTTGCAGGGCGCGGGACAGCGCAATGAACCCCAGTTCGATCGTGCCGACATCCGGGGTGATCCGCAGGAAGCTTTGCACGCCAACCGCACGACCGCTTTCGATATCGCATATGACGTAGAACAGGGGGTCGTTGCTTGCGGCAGCCCCTGTCAGCCACAGATCGAATGCGGCGCGATCCGCAAAGGGACCCACCGGCATGTAGTCCCAGATTTCGGGAAATCCGTCATAGGCGGCCCACAGCTCAGCGCCGTGCCGCGCGGGATCAAGCCGTTGCAGAGCCACGTGACGGCCCCGGATTTCCACCGCATCCGGTCTGCGTGGTGCAACCCAGCCGGGCAGGGGTTCGCCAAATGCCCTGTTAACACTCATGGAAAAACCGCCACTTTCTGCATTCGCGCGTCATCAAACAACCCCCGAACGGTCCTGCCTTCGCCGCGCGTGGGCCGCCTTTCAGCCGCAATCGTAACCGAGATTAACAGCATTCCCGGAACCATCCAGTGCCGGGCAAACAGATCGACCGCCGGTTCCGGCGGATGTGTGTCGGAGGGTCAGATGTCAGCTCTTGCAGAAGCCGCACCGAAGGAAGGCCGTATCGGCGCTGTCGTCGACTGGCTGGTGCTCAGCGTCGGTATCTTCTCGTTGGCCTTTTCCATCGCGGCAACCGTTCTGGGCGGCGATGACCGGATTTCCGACGCCTCACTCGACGCGCAGGCGACTGCGGCAGAGCTCTGACTGAACGGGATCCTGCTGTAAAAACAGGCGGCTGACACGACCTCCCGCAGTTTGCAGACTGGCTGATCCCATGGCATCTGCGCCAGGTTTGCTACGAAACGTGAATCAGTCGATTACCCCTATACCAAACTGGCAACCTGACCGTCGCTGTATGATGATCGGGTGTTGGTCTAGCGGGACCAGGTATCAGGCTAGCGCAGCGCATCGGCATGAAATGGCCGTGACCGCGGAAATTCGATCAATCATTGCCAGGGGCTTCGAGCACAGCAGCGCAGGCGCAGCCCAAGGCACAGTTGCTTCGAGCAAAGCAGTGCGGTTAAAGACATCACACCTGCTCACGCACATCAAAAGCCATGCGGGATTCGCCAGACCTGTCTCTGGGGCGATCTGGGTACCACAATGCCGAGCATGACGAATTGACGTCTTTATCTGCTGAACTTCAGGATTTTGATGGACACAAGGCTGTAACTCGGCAGAGTTTCGGCTTGCCAGGTCTTTCATGTGGAGTGGGTGATGTCGTTGACCGAAATTTTGCTGACAGTTATTCCTCTCCTTGTCGCGATGGCCATCGCGACACTCGTCTCGCTGAAAGTTCTTCGCAGGGAGTATTACTTGGCAGCAATACCCTTCGCCTTGATCGCGGTATTCGGTCTTTTATCACAATCCTGAGTTTTTGGACGGCGTGCCAACGGGTTTCTCAGAGGTCGGTCGATCTCTGATGACGTGAGGCTCTGACCAGCGCAGAGCCGTCTTGGCGCCGTGATTGCTTGAGGCGTGTTATATGAGAGGCGCAGGAACCATCAGTCCAGCCGCCCCCAAAGATCGTATTCGCTGGCGTCTTCGACCGTTACCCAGGCCATATCGCCCGGCACAAGCCCTTCGAACCGCTCGTCGATGAACAGGTTGCCATCGATTTCCGGCGCATCTGCCTTTGTGCGGCAGGTCGCGCCTTCGGAATCCACGGTATCCACGATGACCTGCATCCGTGTGCCGATCTTCGCTTCAAGCTTGGATTCCGAAATCTCCTGCGCCTTTTCCATGAAGCGTTCCCAGCGGTCCTGCTTCACCTCATCGGGCACATGATCCGGCAGGTCGTTTGACCGCGCGCCCTTGACGTTTTCGTACTGAAAGCAGCCCACCCGATCCAGTTGCGCTTCGTCCATCCAGTCGAGCAGCGTCTGGAATTCTTCGTCCGTCTCGCCGGGATAACCGACGATAAAGGTCGACCGCAGCACGATGTCCGGGCAGGCCGCGCGCCAGGCAGCGATTTCATCCAGTGTCTTGGTCGCCGCTGCCGGGCGGGCCATGCGCTTCAGCACATCGGGGTGGGCGTGCTGAAAGGGGATATCCAGATAGGGAAGCACCAGACCGTCGGCCATCAGCGGGATCAGGTCGCGCACATGCGGGTAGGGGTAGACATAGTGCAGCCGTACCCAAAGATCGCGCCCCGCACCCAGACGCCCCAGTTCGCGCGCCAGATCGGTGATGTGCGCGCGCACCTCGCCACCTTTCCAGGGCGAGAGATCATGCTTGCGGTCGACCCCATAGGCCGACGTATCCTGACTGATGACCAGCAGCTCCTTCACTCCGGCCTCCACCAGCTTTTCGGCCTCGCGCAGTACGGCATGGGCGGGGCGGCTGACCAGTTTTCCCCGCATATCCGGGATGATGCAGAACCTGCACTTGTGGTTGCAACCCTCTGAAATCTTTAGATAGGAATAATGCCTTGGCGTCAGCGACACGCCGGTCGTTGGCAGCAGGTCGATGAAAGGATCGGGGGCGGGTGGCACCGCGCCATGCACGGCATCCAGAACCTGTTCGTATTGATGCGGGCCGGTCACCGCCAGAACCTTCGGATGCGCGCCGGTGATGTAATCCGGCTCTGCCCCCAGGCAGCCGGTCACGATCACCCGACCATTTTCGCGCAGCGCCTCGCCGATGGCATCAAGGCTTTCAGCCTTGGCGCTGTCCAGAAAGCCGCAGGTATTCACAATCACCGCATCCGCGCCCTGATAGTCGGGGCTGATCGCATAACCTTCGGCACGCAGACGCGTCAGGATGCGCTCGCTGTCCACCAGCGCCTTGGGGCAGCCGAGGGAAACCATGCCGATTGTCGGCTGGCCGGGGCGGGCGGGTTCCGAAAACGTGGCGCGGGGCGCAAGGTCCGGGCGAAGGCTGGGCGGGTTCTGCGACATGGGCGTTCGTATAGCGCGGAAAATCTGTCGCGTGTAGGGGGCGGTCACAGGATTGCCGTTTTCGGCGTTCAGCCTGCCACGTGGGCATGATGCAGGCCTTGTCATACAAGCACCCCGAACAACGCGGAACAGCAAGGGCCGGGGAATGGAAGACGGCCCACTGCTGATCGCGCGCCCCTTGGCCATGGGGCCCGGCTGGCCTTCATTGCTATCGGTGCCTTTGTCATCCTCGTGACGCTGTGGGAACTGGGCGCCGCCCTGTAGCCGCCAAACCTTTTCACGACGTTTTCCGGCATCATTGTGGGCGGGGCGTGGTTCGTGGGTGGCGGCGTATTGACGGCCGCCCTGAAGGGCGAGGACCAGCGCTGGCGGTTCGAGCCAGGCCGCTATTCCTTGAGCCGCCAGCCGGTTCGGAAAATCATCCAGACGGCGGCGATTCCGGCCAGAAGAAACAGGGCTACGGCCAGAAGCGAGATGCCGACCGGCACATCGGCCAGACCAAAGAATGACCAGCGAAAGCCCGAAATCAGGTAAAGCACCGGGTTGAAATGCGCGAGCGTTTGCCAGAACGGCGGCAGCATGGAGGCCGAATAGAACGCCCCGCCCAGAAACACCAAAGGCGTGATCACCATCAGCGGGATGAATTGCAGCTGCTGCCAGTCCTTTGCCCATATCCCCATCAGGAATCCGAAAAGCGAAAAGCTGACAGCCGTCAGGATCAGGAAGCCGATTGCCCAGAACGGATGGACAATGGGGATGTCCACGAAGAAGAGCGCCGTCAGATATGTCACCAGCGCGATGATCACGGATTTCAGCGCAGCCGCGCCGACATAGCCTATGACCACCTCGATGAACGAGACCGGCGCTGACAGAAGCTCATACATCGTGCCGACGAATTTCGGAAAGAAGATCCCGAAGGACGCGTTGGAAATCGACTGCTGCAACACGGTCAACATGATCAGACCGGGCACGATGAACGCCCCGTAGGAAACGCCCTCGACATCCTGTATGCGCCCGCCGATGGCCGCACCGAAGACGACGAAATAAAGCACGGTCGAGACGACAGGAGAGGCCAGCGATTCCCACGGTGTCCGCCAGAAGCGCGCCATTTCATGATCGAAGATCGTCTTGACCGCCCGCCAGTTCACGCCGCGTCCTCCACCAGCCTCAGGAAGACCTCTTCAAGGCTGCTCTCTTCCGTCTCCAGATCGCGGACACCGATCCCCGCTTCGGCAAATCCGGCCAGCAGCCGGGCGATTCCGCTGCGGTCGGCGCGGGTGTCATAGTCGTAACGCACGCGCAGGCCGTCTTCCGACAACATCAGTCCGTGATCCGCCAGCGTTTCCGGCAGCCCGGTCAGCGGTTCCGCCAGTTCCAGCGTCAGCCGCTTGCGCCCGAATTCCCGCATCAGCTTCGCCTTGTCCTCGACCAGCAGCAGGCGGCCCTTGTCGATGATGCCGATGCGGTCGGCCATTTCCTCGGCTTCCTCAAGATAGTGCGTCGTCAGGATGATCGTCACACCTGACGCCCGCAGATCGCGGACCACCGCCCACATTTCCCGGCGCAGGGCCACGTCGACGCCCGCCGTCGGTTCGTCAAGGAACAGTACCTTCGGTTCATGTGACAGCGCCTTGGCGATCAGCACACGCCGCTTCATGCCGCCCGAAAGCTCGTTCAGCCGTGAATCCCGCTTGTCCCAAAGCGCAAGCGATTTCAGCACCCGCTCCAGATGTGCATCATCGGGCTTTTTTCCATGCAATCCGCGCGAAAAGCGGACGGTGTTCATCACACGCTCGAACGGCTCAACAGCGATTTCCTGCGGAACCAACCCGATCATCTGCCGCGCAATGCGGTAGTCCCGCACGATGTCATGGCCGCCGACACTGGCCTGGCCGCCGGTGGGCGTGACCAGCCCGCAAAGGATCGAGATGAAGGTGGTCTTGCCCGCGCCGTTCGGCCCGAGCAGGGCAAGAATTTCACCGTTTTCGATGTCAAGCGTCACGCCAGACAGGGCAACGGTGCCGCTGGCATAGGTTTTGGACAGGTGTTGGACCCTGATGATCGCGGGCATGGAAGTCTCCATTTCCGGGGCAAAGGCTATGCCGACAGTATTTCAATGCCAATCTTGCCGACAGGCCACCGCAGGTCAGCCGAAATAGCAGGCGCGTCTATCGGCGCCCGACGGGCAAGTGAACCCTACCGCCGCCGGTCGCGCCGGGATGACATCGGTTGGAACGCCACGCCGACATGCGCCTCGCAATAGGGTTTTCCCTGCTGGGTGGACAGGCCGCAGAACCAGAAATCCTCGGTCGCAGGATCGCCGATCGGCCATTTGCAGGTGCGTTCGGTCAGTTCCATCAGGGTCAGCTTACGGGCCTTCTTTTCCACCTCGCGCACGGATGCCAGCGCCTCGGGGCTGATCTCGTTGGCCGATGGTTGCGGCGGCAACGGCTGGCCAGCGGGAATGACCGCCTTGCGTTGCGGAATCGGCTGGACCGCCGCTGCGGGCTGTGGTGCGGGCCGCGCTTCGCGCACAGGTTCCGGCCGTGCCGCAGTGGTCTGGGCGGGTGCAGGCTTTGGTGCGGTTTCGCGCGCCGGTGCTGTTTCGGCCGCTTCGGCCTTGCCGGGCTTTGGTTCGGGTTTCACCGGCGCACCGGTCCGGTTCGAAAGACCAAGCCGGTGAACCTTGCCGATCACCGCATTGCGGGTGACGCCGCCCAGTTCCTTGGCGATCTGGCTGGCTGACTGGCCTTCGGACCACATGCGTTTGAGCGTCTCGACGCGCTCGTCGTTCCAGGACATGGCGAACTCCGGTTGCGGGGCAGGGGTTGGGGCCGTGGCGATGCCAGCGGGCGCATTCTATCCGCAACGGCACGGGATACAAGCACCGCCGCCCAAGATCAAGCCATCAGCGCCATGGGACAGGGAAATCGGGGCTTTCCTTCATTTCGGAAATAACCTATCGCAGAAGCATGACCATGCGGATCGCCCCTGTCGCGCGTCCCCGACGTTCCTGAGCCATGCCTCAGGGCGGTGCCCTGACCTGCCCGGCTCCGTCCCGCCCGCGACAAGGGCAGTTTTCCGACCCATCCAAGTTGACATGCCGTCTTGCCAGCCGTTACGGCTTGGCTTCCTGTCCGAGGTTTTCCGATGATCCCTGCCGTTCTTCCCACCTATAATCGTGCTCCGCTGGAATTTGTCAGCGGAGAGGGGGCCTGGCTGACCGCCAGCGATGGCCGCCGCTTCCTTGACCTTGGGTCGGGTATTGCCGTCAACGCGCTGGGCCATGCCCATCCGGCACTGGTTGCCACGCTGACCGAGCAGGCGCAGCGGCTTTGGCATGTGTCCAACCTGTACCGCATTCCAGAACAGGAACGGCTGGCGGCACTGCTGGTGGACCGCAGCTTTGCCGATACGGTCTTTTTCACCAATTCCGGGACCGAGACCGCCGAACTGGCGATCAAGATGGCCCGCAAACACCATTATGATGCCGGTCACCCCGAAAAGATCGAGATCATTGCCTTCGAAGGTGCGTTTCATGGCCGGTCCACCGCCGCGATTGCTGCGGCAGGGTCGGAAAAGATGGTCAAGGGTTTCGGCCCGCTAATGCCGGGGTTCATCCACCTTCCCTTCGGCGACATGGCGGCACTGCGCGCGGCCATCGGTCCGAACACCTGTTCGGTGATCGTCGAGCCCATCCAGGGCGAAGGCGGAATCCGGCAATGGCCAGATGCCGCGCTGCGCGAGATGCGCGCGCTTTGTGACGAAACCGGCGCGCTGCTGATCTTTGACGAGGTGCAGTGCGGCATGGGCCGCACCGGGCGGCTGTTCGCCCACGAATGGGTCGGGGTCACGCCCGACATCATGATGGTGGCCAAGGGCATCGGCGGCGGCTTTCCCCTGGGTGCGGTGCTGGCGACAGAACGTGCGGCCTCCGGCATGGTGGCGGGCACGCATGGTTCGACCTATGGCGGCAATCCTCTGGGCTGTGCCGTTGGCGCGAAAGTGGTTGAGCTGATCTCGGACCCGACCTTTCTGGCCGAGGTGAGGCGCAAAGGTGCATTGTTCAGCCAAAAGCTCGAAGGATTGGTGGCCGCACACCCCGATGTGCTGGAAGCCGTGCGCGGTCAGGGGCTGATGCTGGGTCTGAAATGCCGCGTCGCCCCCGCCGAACTGGTCAAGGCCGGCTATGATGCACAGGTGATCCTGGTCCCCGCCGCCGACAATGTCGTCCGGCTGCTGCCCCCCCTGAACCTGACCGACGAGGACATCGCCGAAGCGGTCACACGCATTGATGCCGCGGCGCGCGCTGTCGTGGCGGGCCCGGCCTGACCCGTCATGTGCAACCCGGCACCTTTTATGTCGACAAATATCTTCGGGGGGTGCGGGGGGCAGACAGCCCCCCGGTCCGCCGGTTTTCCGAAAGCCCAGACATGAACAGTTTCCTTGATATCCACACCACAGATACCGCCGACCTGCGCGCCATGATCGACAGTGCCCGCGCCATGAAAACCGCACGCAACGGTTTGCCGCGCGGCACCGAGGACGCGGATCAGCCGCTCAAAGGTCGCATGGTGGCGCTGATCTTTGAAAAGCCCTCGACCCGGACCCGTGTTTCCTTCGATGTGGGCGTCCGGCAGATGGGCGGGCAGACGATGGTGCTGCCGGGTGCCGACCTGCAACTGGGGCATGGCGAAACCATCGCCGACACCGCCCGTGTTCTTTCCCGCTATGTCGATCTGATCATGATCCGCACCTTCGAGGAAGCAACCCTGCTGGAAATGGCGGAATATGCCACGGTCCCCGTCATCAACGGGCTGACCAACCGCACCCATCCCTGCCAGATCATGGCCGATGTGATGACCTACGAGGAACACCGCGGTCCCATCGCCGGGAAAAAGGTGGTCTGGTCCGGTGACGGCAACAATGTCTGCGCCTCGATGATCCATGCTGCGGGTCAGCTCGGGTTCGACTTTACATTCACCGGGCCGGAACCGCTGGACCCGGAACGGGCATTCATGGATGCTGCCCGCGCGAAGGGATCGCGCGTCACCATCGAACGCGATCCGGCCCTTGCGGTGGAAGGGGCCGATCTGGTGGTCACCGATACCTGGGTTTCGATGCACGATCCGCAATCCGCCCGCGAGCGCCGCCACAACCAGTTGCGGGGCTATCAGGTCAACGCCGCGCTGATGGCCAGGGCGAAACCCGATGCGCTGTTCATGCACTGCCTGCCCGCCCACCGCGATGACGAGGTGACGAGCGAGGTGATGGACGGGCCGAATTCGGTGGTCTTTGACGAAGCAGAAAACAGGCTTCACGCGCAAAAGGCAATCATGCGCTGGTGTCTGGGGGTCTGACAGGTGCCTGACCGTCAGGCGCTGTGGTCCGTTCTTGACCGGTGGGAAGTCCCGTTTCGAAGCACGGGGGAACAATTGGTTGCCGACTGCGGCGTGCAGCCCGTGGGTTGGGGTGGCGCGGACTGGGCTGAATGTGTGCTGCCCATCGGGCCGCAGTTTCCCGCGGGCTTTCGCCGGGGGTTTTCCTTTCTGGTCCTGCCCGACGATGACCTGTCGAAGCCGCCACGCAGGTTCACCACCGAACTGCGTCGCTGGCCGGTGGCTGGCTGGAATTTTCGCGCGGTCGTCAGGCGCATGCGCGCTGACCTTGGCGCAGGCGAGGATGCATCGGTTTCCAATACGATCGCCCGGCGCTGGCGCTTCGGGTCGACATCCGTGCAAGCCACGGCGTTTCCCCTGCATGTGAACCGCGATTTCGGTCCGAACCAGCGCCATGTCAGCGATCCCGGCAGCGCCACGGAATGTAGCCTGACAATCGAACCGCAGTGGTGCCCACCACTGACCGAAGGGCAGTATCGCGCGTTGTCCAGCTATGTGCCATTCCCAAGCCAGCCCGTCGAAGGGCTTTGGGACGCGCATCCCCTGAACGACTGGCCGACGGAACTCGGGCCGGCCCGCGTCGGGGTCGGCCTTGACGCGCATGGTGCGCTGCTGGTCGCGGTTGCGGCCGGTGGCAAATGCCGCCTGATCCCGCGCGACTTGCTGACCATGGTTCGGCACGACGGGCTGAGCCGTGCCAAAGGTCCGGCGTGCTCGACACTGGCGATCGAATTTCGACGCACCGGCAAGGCGGGGCTTCAACCGGGCCAACTGCATCTGGGCAGCGTGGACGGATCAGAGGATGCGCTGCTTTCACAGGCGCAAAGACTTGCGGGACTGCTGGAGCTGCCGCTGGAAACGTCGCTGTGGCCGAACTGCTGACGGTTGCCCTAAGCCCCCGTCACCCGCCAGATCGCATCGCCAACATCGTCGGCAACCAGCAGCGATCCACCCGGACCGATGCACACGCCGACCGGGCGCCCGTAGGAATGTTTTTCATCCGGTGCCAGAAAACCGGTCAGGATATCGCGCGGCGGGCCTGAGGGCTTGCCGTTCGTGAAGGGCACGAAGATCACGCGATAGCCGCTGAGCGTGCTGCGGTTCCACGAACCGTGCTGGCCGATCACCATGCCGTCGGGAAAGCCGGGCAGGGTGCCAGCCGGCATCCAGCACAGACCAAGCGAGGCCGTGTGCCCGCCCAGCGCATAGTCGGGCCGTCGCGCGCTGGCGACAAGTGCTGCATCCTGCGGCACCCGGTCATCGACCGTCTGGCCCCAGTAGCAATAGGGCCAGCCGTAAAAACCGCCGTCCACCACCGATGTCAGGTAATCCGGCGGGGTTTCATCGCCCAGCCCGTCACGTTCGTTGACCACCGTCCACAGTGCCCCTGTCACGGGTTCCCAGGCCAGCCCGACCGGATTACGCAGCCCGCCCGCAAAGATACGGGTCTTGCCGGTCGCGATGTCATGTTCATGGATCGCGGCGCGGCCTTCTTCGGCTTCGAAACCGTGATCGCCGATATTGGACAGTGATCCCACGCCGATATACAGCCGCGATGCGTCCGGTGCGGCAAGGATACTGCGTGTCCAGTGCCCGCCCGGCTTGAAGTCGACCAGCTTGCGGCCCGGCCCGGTTATCCTTGTTCCGCCGTCATAGGGGAAAACCATCAGCGCATCGGTATTGCCGACATAGAAATCCCGTCCCAGCAGCGCCATGCCGAAAGGCTGGTTCAGGCCGGAAAGAAAGGTTTCCCGCACCTCGGCAGCGCCATCGCCGTCGGCGTCACGCAGAAGGGTGATCCGGTTCGGGCTCTTGCCCAGGGCGGCAGCACGTTTCATCGTGGCTTGCATGGCATAGTCAAAGGCCGATTTGATGCCGCCGGGTTCCGACAGTGCCTCGGCCGTCAGCACATCGCCGTTGGGCAGAACATGCAGCCACCGCGGATGTTTCAGCCCCGTGGCAAAGGCATTCACTTTCAACCCTGCGGCGGCCACTGGCGTCTGTCCGGCGGACCAGCCTTTTGCCGTTGGCATCTTCAGCGTCGGGATACCCTGCGGTTTTGCCGTCGGGATTGCAGGCGTCTGACCCACGGCGGGTGTGCTGACATTGGCCCCCCAGCGACGTTTCAGGATCATGGCTGCGCCGATCATGGCGACGATCCGGGCAAAGAATGAAGACATGGCAGGCCCTTTTCCGTTGGCGACTGCAAACCTATCGGATGAAAAGTCGTGCGCAACCCGTGAAACGCAGCGTTCAGCTTTTGCGTTCCCCGGCCACCCAGACCGCTTTTACCGCGCGGTCATCGCCCATCATGATCGTGGGAAAGATCGCCTCCCAGATGTCATCCGCCTGGGCTGCCCTCTGGGAAATGGCGGGGGTGGATGCAAGATCGATCACCACAAGGTCTGCCTCCATCCCCGGTGCAAGATTGCCGATCCGGTCGCCCGCACGCAGGGCCTGCGCGCTGCCCATGGTTGCCAGCCACCACAACTGCGCCGGATGAAGCGCCGTCCCGCGCAGTTGCGCAACCTCATAGGCCGCTGCCATGGTGCGCAGCATGGAAAAAGACGACCCGCCGCCGGTATCCGTGGCCAGCCCGATGCGCTGGCCTTCGGCCTTTAGCCCGGCCATATCGAACAGGCCCGACCCGATGAAGGTGTTCGATGTCGGACAATGCACCAGCGCCGCACCGGTTTCCCTAAGTCGGCCGCGTTCGCGGGCTGTCAGGTGGATGGCATGGCCGAAAACCGCACCTTCGCCCAGCAGGCCATGCGTTTCATAGGTGTCCAGATAGTCGCGGGACTGCGGGAAAAGGTCACTTGCCCATTTCACCTCATCCGTCTGTTCGCTCAGATGGGTTTGCATCAGGCAACCGGGATGTTCGCGCCACAGTGCGCCCAGTGCCGCAAGCTGTTCGGGCGTCGAGGTTGGCGAAAAGCGCGGGGTGATCACATAGGAGAGGCGATCAATCCCGTGCCACTTTTCAAGCAGGCGCTTGCTGTCGTCATAGGCACTTTGCGGTGTGTCGCGTAGCCCGTCCGGCGCGTTGCGATCCATGCAGGTTTTCCCCGCAAACGCGCGCAGACCGCGGGCACGGGCGGCGTGGAAAAAGGCATCGACGCTTTCAGGGTGGATCGTCGCGTAGCTGCACATCGTCGTCGTGCCCTGCGCAAGCGCCAGATCGAGATACCGATTGGCAATCGTTTCGGCATAGGCCGGATTGCCGAACCGCATCTCCTCGGGGAAGGTATAGCTGTTCAGCCAGTCGATCAGCCGTTTGCCCCAGGATGCGATGATCGCGGTCTGCGGGTAATGCACATGCGCATCTATGAACCCAGCGGAAATCAGGGCATTGCCGTGATCTACCACCACCGCATCCGGATTGGCCGCGCGAAGCGTTGCACCGTCGCCGACAGCCTCGATCTTACCTTTTTCAATCAGCACGCCGCCACGTGAATCATGCCGCGCGGCCCCTGGCCCCTCGGCAAAGGGATCGGCATGAAAGGCTAGCGTCTGGCCCAATAGAAGTGTGCTTCGCGCCATTGTGGAACTCCGGTCTTGCGGGGGCAGGATAGAAGGGAAGCCGCTGGCGGAAAAGACGAAATGCCCCTGTCGCCCCGCGCCATGGTCCTGTAGGGTTCGCCCGGAACGGCAGGGGGTGGCATGGTCGAGCAGGCGGCACAGGAACCGGATCGCGCCGAGGAGGACTACACCCTCGACGAAGGCACGGTCACGGCCATCCTGAAGGCGGCGGAAGCCGCCGATGCCGAAGCGCTTGCTGCCCTGTCAGAACCGCTGCACGCCGCCGACATCGCCGACCTTCTGGAACAGATCGGCCCCGCCGATCGCCGTGCCGTGCTTCGGCTGTGGCCTGGGGGCATCGACGGCGACGTTCTTTCCGAACTCGACGAATCGATCCGGGAAGAGGTGATCGAGTATCTGCCGCGCGAGGTCCTTGCCGAAGCGGTGCGGGAACTCGATTCCGACGATGTGGTCGATCTGATCGAGGATCTGGAGGCGCCGCAGCAGGAAATCATCCTTGACGCGTTGGAGGACGCAGACCGCGCCGCCGTCGAACAGTCGCTGACCTATCCCGAATACTCCGCCGGTCGCCTGATGCAGCGCGAGGTGGTGACGGCGCCTTCGTTCTGGACGGTCGGACAGGCCATCGATTTTCTGCGCACCGCCGAATGGTTGCCTGACCAGTTCTATCATGTGATCCTTGTCGATCCCCGCCACCGTCCTGTCGGCTATGTCACGCTGGGCAAGCTGCTGTCGTCGCGACGGGATGTGAAACTGACCGACATCACCGAGGACAGTTTCCGCACCATTTCCGTGATGCAGGAAGAAGGCGATGTGGCCTATGCCTTCAACCAGTATCACCTGATTTCCGCACCTGTGGTGGATGAGGATGATCGGCTGGTGGGCGTGATCACCATTGATGACGCCATGGCGGTTCTGGACGAGGAACATGAGGAAGACGTGCTGCTTCTGGCCGGTGTGGGCGAGGAAAGCGCGATTTCCGATGGTGTCCTTGCGACGTTGCGCCAGCGCACGCCCTGGCTGGCGGTCAATCTGGTCACCGCCAATATCGCGGCGTGGGTGATCTCGCAGTTCTCGGGTACGATCGAGGCGGTGGTGGCGCTGGCGGCGCTGATGCCGATCGTCGCATCCATGGGCGGGATCGCGGGAACACAGTCGCTGGCGGTGGCGGTGCGGGCGCTGGCGACCAAGGACCTGACCCGCGCCAATGCACGCCGGGTGGTCCTGCGCGAGGCTGCGGTGGGGCTGATCAACGGTGTTCTCTTTGCCGCGATCATGGCCGGGGTTGGTGTCCTGGCATTTGGTTCCCCGCTTCTGGGCGGTGTCATCGCCATGGCGCTGGTCATCAACCTGCTGGTGGCGGCGCTGGCGGGGATTCTTGTGCCGCTGACGCTTGACCGGTTCGATCTTGATCCGGCGCTGGCTTCGGGCACCTTCGTGATGACGATGACCGATGTCGTCGGGTTTTTCGCCTTTCTGGGGCTGGCAACGGTGGTGCTGCTGTGACCGGCATTGCGGAAACCAAGGCTGCTGCACGTGCCGCAGCCTTTGCCCGGCGCAAGCTTGCCTTTGCAGCGGGCCAGAGTGATGCCGCACGTCATCTGACCGAAGCGCTGGCCCCTTTTGCGGGCAGCGTCCTGTCCGGCTACATGCCGATGCGCACTGAAATCGACCCGCTGTCTGCCATGGCGGCGCATCGCGGCCTGGTTTGCGTGCCCGTCATTACCGGCAAGGGTCAACCATTGGCCTTTCGGGAATGGAATCCGCTTGCCGAGATGGTGCCGGGAGAGTTCGGCGCACAGATTCCGGCGGATGGGGCGTGGCTGGTCCCGCAGGTTCTGATCGTTCCATTGCTGGCCTTTGACCGGCGCGGTTATCGTCTTGGCTATGGGGGCGGCTTCTATGACCGCACACTGGAAGGCTTGCGCGCCAACGGCCGCGTCACAGCCATCGGTTTTGCCTTTTCCATGCAGGAAGTGCCAGAGGTGCCGGTGGAGCCTGTGGACCAGGCGCTTGACTTGATCGTGACCGAGGCCGGAGCTTTCGTGCCGGGTGAAAAGTGATTTAGATTCCATTCAGGAAGCAATTATCTTCTATTGGACGGGATTATTTCCCAATTCGACATGACCTAACTTCAGCTCATCAGTGCCACAGTGGCACCGATGAACTGAAAGGACAGACCATGTTCACCTCGTTCGATTCCATCTCCGGTGCCCTTCGCGCCGGTGCCATCGCAGTTTCCGTCGCGCTCCTGTCTGCCTCCCCGTCGTTTGCCGATGACGCCAGCGACCTTGCGCAATACCGCGAGGCTGAAAAGCTGGGGCTGGAACGTCTTGCCACCTTCGACACGCTGGATTTCGACGTTTTCACCAATCAGAAATGGGATCGTCTCGGCGAAAGCCATGCCGATGACATCACCGTCTACTGGCCCGACGGTCATTCGACCAAGGGCATCGATGTGCATATCAACGATCTGAAGTACATGTTCACCTTTGCCCCTGACACCCGCATTCAGGAGCATCCGGTAAAGATTGCAAATGGTGAATGGACCAGTGTGATCGGCGTGATGGAAGGCACCTTCACCCTACCGATGAAGCTTGCCGACGGCACCGAAATCCCGCCGACGGGCAAGGCGTTCAAGATCACCATGGCGACGGTCGGCCACTGGGTCGACGGCAAGATGGATGCCGAATATCTGTTCTGGGACAACCAGACCTATATGGATCAGTTGGGGCTGGGTCAGTAAACCCGAACACCCCCAAGACAGACGCGCCCCATTTGGGGCGCGTCTTGCTGTGTGCTTGCGTATGGGCGGATGCCGGAATAGGCAGGCAGGATGAAGCTTCTCTTTCTTGGCGATGTGATGGGGCGCGCGGGGCGCGACGCGGTGGTGGCAAGGCTGCCGGGTTTGCGTGACGATTGGGGCCTCGATTTTGTGGTGGTGAACGGCGAAAACGCCAGTTCGGGCGCAGGGCTGACACCTGAACATGCCAAGCTGCTGCTGGCGGCGGGGGCGGATTGCCTGACATTGGGCGATCATGCGTTTGACCAGAAGGACATGCTGCGGTTCATCGAAACCGAACCCCGCATCCTGCGCCCCCTGAACTACGCCAAGGACGCACCGGGGCATGGCGCACGGCTTTTCCCCGCCACGCAGGGGCGCAAGGTGCTGGTCGTGCAGGCGCTTGGACAGGTGTTCATGAAGCGCCCGTTTGACGACCCGTTTTCGGCTGTCGATGCGGCGCTGAAAAGCTTTCCCCTTGGCGGGCTTGCACAGGCGGTTGTGGTAGATTTCCACGCTGAGGCCACATCGGAGAAGATGGGAATGGGCCATTGGTGCGACGGGCGTGCCAGCCTTGTCGTCGGCACCCACACCCATGTGCCGACGGCGGATGCGATGATCCTGCCGGGGGGCACCGCCTATCTATCCGATGCAGGCATGTGCGGCGACTACAACTCTGTCATCGGCATGGACAAGGTCGAACCGATGCGCCGCTTCATTACCGGCATGGCGCGGGACCGCTTTACCCCAGCCGCGGGGCAGGCGACGCTATGTGGTGTCTATGTCGAAACCGACGACCGAACAGGCCGCGCGACGCGCATCGTGCCCGTCCGTGTCGGCGGTAGCCTTGATCCGTCGGGTCCGGCGGTCTGAATGATGTGGGGAATGAATTTTCTTGATCCGGTGAAAATCTCGGTTAAACGTGTCGTGATTTTGTCTCTCGGGAGCATATCGTGATCGGATTGGAACTGGCGCAGACGACACAGACTTGGCTTGCCATTGCCATCATCGCCGGAATGTTCGTGATGTTCATCCGGGAAACCTATCCGGTCGAGGTCGTCTCGATTGCTGGCATGGCGGTGATGCTGATTCTGGGCATTCTGCCGATCAAGGCCGCGACCGAAGCGCTGTCAAACTCCGCACCCTGGACCATTGCACTCATGTTCATGATCATGGGCGGGCTGGTGCGCACGGGCGCTGTGGAAATGGTCATCTCGGTCGCCAGTTCAAGGGTGAAAGACAGCCCAAAGCTGACGATTGCGGCGCTGTTCGGCTTTGTCGCGGTTGCATCGTCGGTGATGAACAATACACCGCTGGTGGCCGTGATGATCCCGGTGGTCATGCAGATTGCCGTGCAGATCGGAACCGCGCCTTCCAAGATGCTGATCCCGCTCAGCTATATGACGGTGCTGGGTGGCATGATTTCCCTGATCGGGACATCGACCAACATTCTTGTCGACGGCGTCGCCCAGAAACAGGGGCTGGAGCCGTTCTCGATCTTTGAGGTCGCGCCCCTGGGCATCGCGCTGACACTGGCGGGCGGGGCCTTTCTGGCCCTGTTTTCCAGCCGCCTTCTGCCCGACAGGCAATCGATGGGTACCTTGCTGTCCAACCGCAGCAAGATGAAGTTCTTTACCGAGGTTGCCGTGCCCGAAGATTCCACGCTGATCGGACAGGCGGTCACGGAAATAGACCTGTTCCGCCGCGACGGCGTGCGGCTGATCGACGTGCTGCGTGGCGATGCATCGCTGCGGCGGGATCTGGGATCGGTGAAACTTGCTGCAGGCGACCGTGTGGTGCTGCGCACCGAAATGGCCGAATTGATGGGGATCAAGGAGCGCGCCGACCTGCATCTGGTTGACCGGCTGTCGACCGTGCAAACCGAAACGGTCGAGGTGTTGATTTCCCCCGGATGCCGCATCGCGGGCCATCGTCTGGGCGATCTGCGCTTGCGCCGCCGCTATGGTGTTTACGTGCTGGCCGCCCATCGCCGCAGTCACAACATCGGGCGGCAGCTTGATGATCTGGTGGTGCAGGTCGGCGACACGCTGCTGCTGGAAGGCGCGATCGAGGATATCCAGCGTCTGGCCGCCGATTTCGACATGGTTGATGTGACCCGCCCCACCGCACGTGCCTATCGCCGCAACAAGGCATGGATCGCAATTGCGGCGCTGTTCGCGGTTGTCACGTTGTCGGCGCTGGACCTTGCCCCGATCATGGCACTGGCCGCCGTGGCGGTGGCCGTCATCCTTGTCACCCGCTGCGTCGACCCGGACGAGGCGCTGTCTTTCGTCGACGGCCGCCTGATGGCGATGATCTTCGGCATGATCGCGGTGGGCGAAGGGCTGGACAATTCGGGCGCGGTGGAAATGCTGGTTTCCGGTGTGGAGCCATGGCTGAAGACGCTTTCACCGGTGTTTCTGATCTTCTGCGTCTATGTCATCGGCGTTGTCCTGACCGAATTCCTGTCGAACAACGCTGTCGCGGTGATCTATACACCGGTGGCAATCGAGCTGGCCAACACGCTGGGTTACGATCCGCGCCCCTTTGCGGTGACGGTGATGTTTTCCGCCACGCTCGCGTTTGCCACCCCCATCGGCTACCAGACCAACATGATGGTCTACGGGCCGGGCGGTTACAAATTCTCTGACTACATGCGCGTTGGCATCCCGTTGAACATCATTACCTGCATCGTGGCGTCGTTGCTGATCCCGATCCTCTGGCCGCTTTGACCTGACGGGGTTGCGGCATCACCGCGCGCTGGCATATAGAGCGCGGATCATCTGGTTAAGGGACTGGGACGGTCATGGCAGGCCATTCGAAATGGGCGAACATCCAGCATCGCAAGGGCAAGCAGGACAAGCTGCGCTCAAAGATGTTTTCAAAGCTGGCGAAGGAAATCACCGTCGCGGCCAAGATGGGCGATCCCGATCCAGACAAGAACCCGCGTCTGCGTCTTGCGGTGAAGGCCGCGAAGTCGCAATCCATGCCCAAGGATGTGATCGACCGCGCCATCAAGAAATCGCAAGCGGGTGAGGGCGACGATTACACCGAAATCCGCTATGAAGGGTACGGCGTGAACGGCATCGCGATCATCGTCGAGGCGATGACCGACAACCTGAACCGCACGGCATCGAACGTGCGCAGCTATTTTACCAAATGCGGCGGCAATCTGGGCCAGACCGGATCGGTTTCCCACAGCTTCGACCGGGTGGGCGAAATTTCGTTCCCGGTCACGGCGGGCGACGCGGATGCAGTGATGATGGCGGCACTCGACGCTGGCGCCGACGATGTGGAATCCGATGAGGAAGGCCACTGGGCTTACTGCGCGGTGGAAAACCTGTCGGACGTGACCGAGGCCATGGAAAAGGCGCTGGGTGAGTCCACCGAAGCCAAGCTGATCTGGAAGCCGCAATCGCGCACCGAGGTCGATCTGGACACCGCGCAGAAGCTGATGCGGCTGGTCGACATGCTGGAAGAGGATGACGACGTGCAGGCAGTGACACACAACTTCGACATGTCGGACGAGGTCGCGGCACAGATCGAGTGAGGGGAGCAGGGCCGCGTGGGGGCGGCCCTGAAACTTGCCGGGTCAGAGCAGGATCGTGACCAGATCACCGCCCGTGTCGGTAAAGGTGATCTTGTCGCCCACGGTCGTGGCGACAGAACCGAGATTGAAATAGGTGAAGTTGGCATTTGCAGTATCGAACGCGGTCAGTTGGGCGATGCTGCCCAAGACGCTGCCGCTGCCCGCGAAGGCTCCACTGAACACCAGCTTGTCACCCTGCGCAAAATTCAGGTCGATGTCGTGGGTATCGCCCGCGAAGTTGACCCCGGCGGCATCGGTGAATCGGAAGGTATCGGCCCCCAATCCGCCGGTCACGGTATCGCTGCCGGATTGGATATAGATCACATCATTCCCGGCCCCTGCTTTTACCGTTTCACTGGTGCCGAACGCCTTGATCGTATCGGTGCCACCATAGGATTCCACCGTGCTGTTCGTGCCATAGAGCAATTCGATGTAGTCTGTACCATCTCCCGTATCCACATCGGCATGCGATACGACGCTGTCAGACGTATCCAGATCGAAAAGGTTCAGCTTGACGGTGTTGTTGCCTTGGCCAGCGTTGACGTTCACATACAGGTCACTGACCTCATAGGCGATCGGGTTGGCAAAACTGACGTTGATGATGTCGTTCTGGCCGTATGAATCGATGTCGAAATTGCCGCCCTGTTTCGCTGCCACGTTAAGCGTGTTGTTGCCATTGCCCAGGTCGATGGTGAAATCCACGTCAGACAGCCCGTCATGGAATCCGCCGAAGGTAAGATTGACGACGTCATTGCCGCCACCGGTGGCGATATTGCCAAGGGCGTCGTAGCCTTCGGCATTTCCCGGATCGGCATTCAGCGTGATATTCAGCGTATCCGCCCCGGCCCCTGAAATCACATCAAGGACAAGATCGCCGCTGGTGTCCTTTACTGTGATGGTGTTGGTCCCGTCCCCCGCGTCAATATGGATCATCGCGGCAGTTCTGTAATTTTCGCCGTCGGCAGAGGTGGTTGACGATATCACATCCTTGCCCGAACCGGTTTCGACGATATGGGTCAGCGTGTTCATGCCATCCGCGACATAAGCAGAGCTGGTCAGCGTAACTTTGTTGCTGCCGCCGGAATCCATGGCGACTTGTGTGATGTTCGATCCGCCACCAAAGGGATATCCAACTGGGTTGGAGTTGAGCCTGATCGTGCCGGTGATCGTGTCATTCCCGGCGTCACCGGCAAACAGTGAGTTGGCGGTGTAGAAGTTGAACCAGTCGAAATTCGGGTTGCTGCCAAAATTGATGTTGGCATTCACCGTGAGCTTGTCTGCACCGTATCCGCCAAAAAGCTTCCAGTCGGCGACGGGCGGGATGGTTGTGGTATTCGGTATGAGCAGGTTGTAATTGACCGTCAGCGTGTCATCGCCGCCGAACCCGAACAAGTCTTCATCGTGAGTGGTGAAGGGCGATGGGCTATTGTTGGCGTTTGTTCCATAGAACGGCATAATATCACCTTTCAAAACAGGCGCCGGGCGAGCGCCGGGTTAAAGTCGAAACTGAAAAATCAATGCCCTGTCAGTGCATTCTGATTGTGCCGAAAGCTGTCAGCGTTCAACCCACACCACCGCCTTTGACGCAATTTTAACGACAATCGGGGCCGGTATTGATCGCCGCAAATCGTGGTTGCTGTGTCAAACCAGCACTCCCCGCGCCGCGTCCCTTATCGCTTCTGTCACTGGCGCAATCGCTCCTGCCGTCAGCCGGGCGAATTGCCAGTGCAGGGCCACGTCCAGCGGGCTGTCGAGGGCGATCTCGACCAGACGCCCCTCTGCCATATGCCCAGCGACCAGCAGTTCCGGGTTCATGCCCCAGCCCAGACCGGCAAGGCAGGCATCGACAAAGGCGTGGGTAGAGGCCATGCGGTGCGCGGGAAGCAACAGACGGCGCGGCATTCCGGGCAGGCGGGTGGCCCAGTGTTCCTGCAGGCGGTCCTGTTCGGAAAAGGTCAACGACGGGGCTGCCGCCAGAGTGGCGGCTGTTGGCCCGTCCGGCATCCATTTCGCCACAAAAGCGGGGCTTGCGGTGGCGCGGTAGCGCAGGCTGCCCAGCGGGATCGTGTCGCATCCCTGTAGTGGGCCGGGGTGGGCGGTGATGGCGGCGGCGACCTCCCCCCGTTTCAGCCAGTCCTGGCTGACCTCCTGATCGTCGATGACCAGATCGAACAGGAAACCAGGGCATGCGGCCAGCGCCGGAATGACCCAGGTGGCAAGACTGTCGGCGTTGACCGCGACCCGCAGGCGCGTCGGCCCGGCCGAAAGTCTTGGCAGGTCCTCGGACAACTGCCGCTCCATCAAGGCCAGTTCATCGTGGTGGCGGATGATCCGCAATCCCGCCTGTGTTGCGCGGCAGGGATGGCCGCGCGTGATCAGCAGCGTCCCGGCAACTTCCTCCAGCGCCTTGATGCGCTGCGAGATGGCCGAAGGGGTAACATGCAATTCCGCCGCGGCAAGATCGAACGATCCCCGGCGATGGACGGCGGCCAGTGCGGCGAGCTGCGCAGGATCGAGCATCAGAATTTCTTAATCGAACGAAGAAAGATTAACTGGATTGAAATACCCGCGACGCGCTAGGTCAAGCCCGAAAGGGGAACGGCATGATACAGGCGGCGATTTCGGGATGGATGGTGTCAATCAGCCTGATTGCCGCGATCGGGGCGCAGAACGCCTTTGTGCTGCGACAGGGGCTGCGGCGCGAACATGTGCTGGTGGTGGTGCTGACCTGCGCCCTGTCCGATGCGCTGTTGATTGCTGCGGGTGTAGCGGGTTTTGGTGCGGCGCAGGAACTGGTGCCATGGATCGGTGATGCGATGCGCTGGCTGGGTGTGGCATTTCTGGCCGTATACGGCGCATTGCGGTTTCGCGCGGCCATGTTGGGTGGAGAAGCCCTGCGCCCGTCATCGGACGTAAAGACCCCGCTGCGAAAAGTGATCGTAACCCTGCTGGTCATCACTTACGCCAATCCGCATGTCTATCTGGATACGGTCGTGCTGATCGGGTCGCTTTCCGCCCAATACGCGCCACATGGCGTCTGGTTCGGGGTGGGGGCGGCGCTGGGATCGTTCACGTTCTTTGCCGCGCTTGGCTTCGGCGCGCGGATGCTGGCCCCGGTCATGGCCCGCCCGCAGGCCTGGGTCGTGCTTGAGGTGATCGTCGGTTGCACCATGTGGGCCATCGCACTGGCACTGGCGCTGGGTTAGGGGTTGCACCTGCGCCCGCACCGGGCTTTGTTGGGTGCATGTCCCCCCCGATCAAAAGCCGACCGTTCGAAGGTGTTCTGTGGATGCTTGCCTCTGGCCTGACCTTTGTCGGGATGACGGGGATCGTGCGGCATCTGGGCACAGACCTGCCCGCGCCGCAGACGGCTTTCCTGCGCTTTGCATTTGGCCTGCTGTTCCTGCTGCCAGCGGTGATCGCCACGTTGCGCGCCGGTTTCGCGCATGGTGCGCTGGCATTGTTCGGGTGGCGCGGGATGGCGCATTCGGTGGCCGTGATCCTGTGGTTCTACGCCATGGCCCGCCTGCCGGTGGCCGAAGTGACGGCCATAGGCTATCTGAACCCCATCGGTGTCACCATCGGTGCCGCGCTGTTTCTGGGCGAGCGGCTGGCCCTGCGACGCATTCTGGCGATTGCCGTGGCTTTCATCGGTGCGCTGGTTATCCTGCGGCCGGGATTGCGAGAGGTGACGCTTGCGCATCTGGCACAGGTCGGCGCCGCACTGATGTTCGCCGTATCCTATCTGTTCGCCAAGCGGCTGACCGCAATGGCGGGGGCGGGGGCGGTGGTCGCCATGATGTCTCTGACTGTTGCGGTGCTGCTGTTGCCGCTGGCGATCTGGGTCTGGGTGCCCCCGACGCCTGTGCAGCTTTTTCAACTGGCGGGCGTGGCGATCCTGGCCACACTGGGCCATTACTTCATGACCCGCGCCTTTGCCATTGCACCAATGACAGTGACGCAGCCGGTGACATTCCTGCAATTGCTCTGGGCGACATTGCTGGGCCATTTTGCCTTTGGCGACGGGATCGATCCATATGTGATCCTGGGCGGGCTGATCATCATCGCTGCAATCAGCTATATCACATGGCGAGAGGCGCGGCTGAACCGCGCCCCGGTCACGCCGCCCTCTGGCGCAGGCAAGTTCTGATTACTCGTCTTCCTTCACCACCGCGCCGCGCGGGTTAAGCAGCCGCGTCAGCACGGTTTCGCGCGTGACCTGTCCGATGGCCTGGCCGTTCTGCATGACCTTCACAGCACGGACCGGCCCCTTGAGCATGGCCATGACATCGCGGATCGGTGCGTCCGAATGGGTTTCCCCGCTCGTCGGGATATCGCCGGGGAAGGGTTCCATCGCGTCATGCGCGGTCAGCACGGCCAGCGGATTCATGTGGTTGACGAAATCGGCCACATAGTCCGACACCGGGTTGGAAAAGATTTCCCGTGCCGTCCCGCATTGCACGATGCGCCCGCCTTCCATCAGGGCGATGCGGTCGCCGATCTTGAATGCCTCATCAAGATCATGGCTGACGAAGATGATGGTGCGGTTCAGCTTGTGCTGAAGCTCCAGCAGTTCATCCTGCAGCTTGGCCCGGATGAGCGGATCAAGCGCAGAGAAGGGTTCGTCCATCAACAGGATCGGCGCCTGCGTGACAAAGGCACGGGCCAGTCCCACACGCTGCTGCATGCCGCCCGACAACTCGCCCACCTTGCGGTCGGCCCATTGCGACAGGTTCACCAGCGCAAGCTGTTCGTCCACCTTGGCGCGGCGCTGTTCCGGGGTCTGCCCCGCCAGTTCCAGACCAAGCCCGACATTCTCGCGCACCGTCCGCCACGGCAGCAATCCGAAGGACTGGAACACCATGGCGATACATTCGCGCCGGACCTTCAGCAGATCGGCGTCAGAGCTTTTGCTGACATTGCAGCTCCACTCGCCGACGCGGATGGTGACGCCGCCGCGCACCACCGGGTTCAGCGCATTGACGGCGCGCAGGAGCGTGGATTTGCCGGACCCGGAGAGCCCCATCAGAACGAGGATCTCGCCCTCTGCCACGGTCAGCGAACAATCATGCACGCCCAGAACCTGATTGGTGGCCGTCTGCACCTCTGCCCGGCTCTGGCCCTGATCCATCAGCGGCAGGGCAAGCTCCGGCCGCTCGCCGAAAACGATGGAAACGTTGTCGAATGTGACGGCGGGCCTTGCTGCAATGTCCTTCATCAGTGTTCCACCCTCAGCATGCGGTCGAGGATCACGGCGACGACCACTATGACAAAACCGGATTCAAAACCAAGCGCCGGGTTGACCGAGTTCAGCGCCCGCACCACGGGCACGCCAAGACCATCGGCGCCGACCATGGCGGCAATGACCACCATCGACAGCGACAGCATGATGGTCTGGTTCAACCCGGCCATGATCTGCGGCAGCGCCCAGGGCAGTTCCACCTTCCACAGCCGTTGCCGGGGGGTGGCGCCGAAGGCGGTCGCGGCCTCCATCAGGGTCTGCGGGGTCGAGGAAATTCCTAGATGTGCCAGACGTATCGGCGCGGGCAGAACAAATATTACCGTGGCGATCAGGCCCGGCACCATGCCCAGCCGGAACAGCACGATCGCGGGGATAAGATAAACGAAAGTGGGCAGCGTCTGCATCAGGTCAAGCACGGGGCGCAGAAAGGCATACAGCCTTGGCCGATGTGCGGCGGCAATGCCGATGGGCACACCCACCAGCATGCAGACCACGCAGGATGAAAGGATCAGCGTCAGGCTTTCTGTGGTTTCTTCCCAGTAGCCCTGATTCATGATGAACAGGAAACCGGCGGCAATAAGCAGGCAGATCTTCCAGCTTCGTTGCAGATACCATGTCAACGCCACGGCCAGACCGATGATGATCAGCGGATGCGGGGTTTGCAGCACCCATTTGAAGCCGTCGATAAAGGTTTCGAGGATCACCCGGATCGCATCGAAGAAGCCTTTGCCGTTCGTCTGCAACCAGTCAAAAAACGCGGCGACCCACTTGCCGACCGGGATTTTGTGGTCTTCGAGCCATTCCATGCCTGTTCGTCCCTTCATGGGTGCGGGCGACGCCACGGACCGGCGCCCAATGAAAAACGGCCCCCGGACTGCTCCGGGGGCCGGTTCGGGATCAGAGACCCATCGCAGCCTTTACAGCGGCCAGACCATCGCCACCGTCCATGGTGGTAACACCGGCCAGCCAGGCATCCAGCGTTTCCGGGTGAGCGACCAGCCAGGCCTTGGTGGCCTCGTCCGCCTCCACGCCCTGATCCAGGATCGCGCCCATCATCTCGTTTTCCATGGCGAGCGTGAACTTCTGGTTCTTCAGCAGCGTCGCCACATTCGGGCATTCCGCGGCAAACCCTTTGCGGGCAAAGGTCTTCACCACACCCTCGCCACCAAAGAAATCTTCGCCGCCCGGCAGATATTTCAGGCTGAAGTTGGCATTCATCGGATGGGGCTCCCAGCCAAGGAAGACCACGCCCTTGTTTTCCTCTGTCGCGCGCTTCACTTCTGCCAGCATCCCCTGTTCCGAGGATTCGACAACCTCGAAGCCCTCCAGCGACTTGCCGGCTTCGGTCAGCGAAATCAGATAGCCGTTGCCTTCGTTGCCCGGCTCGATCCCGTAGATCTTGCCTTCGAGTTCATCCTTGAACTTGCCGATGTCGGCATAGGATTGCAGACCCTTGTCCCAAAGATAGCTGGGCACCGCCAACGTATACTTGGTGCCTTCGAGGTTCGTCGTGATCTCCTCAACCGCACCCTTCTCAAGATAAGGCTTCAGCACACCGTCCTGCGCGGGCAGCCATGTGCCCAAGAACACGTCCACATCGCCCGATTCCAGCGAGGCATAGGTGACAGGCACGGCAAGGATGTTCACTTCGACATCATAGCCCAGTGCTTCTAGCACCTGCTTCGTTGCCGATGTCGTGGCGGTAATGTCGGTCCAGCCAACGTCCGAAAAGGATACGCTGTCACACTCGGCAAATGCCTGCCCCGCCATGGCGGCAAGGGCAAAGGCGGAAAGGGCAGTTCTCAGTTTCATCAGTCTCTCCCGGTTGGTTGCGGCATCCTGCCGCCGTTTCTTGATTGACGAGTCAATTAACTCCTCCCTAATACATCAATGCAACCTTTTTCGCGGGGCATGATGGCAAGGGTCGGGGCAGAGCCTATTAGACGGGCAGCAATCGTCAAGGCGACGATACAGGAAATCGGTCGCGCCGGCTCGCTTGAGGTGACTGTCGCCCAGATTGCGGCGCGGGCTGGCGTGTCCTCGGCTTTGGCACATCACTATTTCGGCTCCAAGGAATCGATCTTTGTGGCGGCGATGCGTCATGTGCTGACGCTGTTCGGGGCAGAGGTGCGGGGCGCGCTGGCCGTCGCGGGCGATCCGAAGGCAAGGGTCGAGGCAATCATCCGCGCCAGCTTTGCCAGCGGCAGCTTCCGGCGTGAGGTCGTTTCGGCGTGGCTGAACTTCTACGTGCTTGCGCTGACGATGGGGGACGCAAAACGACTGTATGTGATCTATCGGCGTCGCCTGCACAGCAATCTTGTCCACGATCTGCGGCCGTTGGTTGGCCCTGATCGCGCGTCGGCCGTCGCGGAAGGGCTGGGGGCGCTGATCGATGGCGTCTATCTGCGGCAGGCGCTGACGGGCGGCGTTCCCGACCGGACCGGCGCGGTTGACCTTGTTCTGGGACATTTTCGCCGGGAACTGATGCAGGGGGCTGCGCGATGACGCGTCCGAACATCCTGATCCTGATGGTCGACCAGTTGAACGGGACGCTGTTCCCGGACGGCCCGGCGACATTCCTGCACGCGCCGAACCTGAAGGCGCTGGCGGCGCGGTCGGTGCGGTTTGCCAATGCCTATACCGGATCGCCCTTGTGCGCGCCGGGGCGGGCCAGTTTCATGTCGGGGCAGCTTCCCAGCCGCACCGGCGTGTATGACAATGCTGCAGAGTTCCGCAGCGACATCCCGACTTATGCCCATCACCTGCGTCGCGCGGGATACCATACTGCGCTGTCAGGCAAGATGCATTTCGTCGGCCCCGATCAGTTGCACGGGTTCGAGCAGCGCCTGACAACCGACATCTACCCCGCCGATTTTGGTTGGACGCCGGACTATCGCAAGCCGGGCGAACGGATCGACTGGTGGTATCACAACATGGGTTCGGTCACCGGCGCGGGGGTGGCGGAAATCACCAACCAGCTTGAGTATGACGATGATGTTGCCCATCAGGCGATGCAGAAACTGTATGACCTGTCGCGCGGCGGGGATGACCGGCCGTGGTGCCTGACCGTCAGTTTCACGCACCCGCATGATCCCTATGTAGCCCGCCGCCGCTACTGGGACCTGTATGAGGGCGTGCCGGAACTGACCGCGCCGGAACCGATCCCCTATGCCGCGCAGGATGCCCATTCAAAGCGATTGATGGACGCCTGCGATTTCCGCGCCTTTGACATCACGGAGGGCCATATCCGCCGCGCCCGGCAGGGCTACTTTGCCAATATTTCCTATGTTGACGATATGATAGGCCGCGTTCTTCAGGTGCTGGATGACACTCGTCAGGAAGCGGTGATCGTCTTTACCTCCGACCACGGCGACATGCTTGGGGAACGGGGGCTGTGGTTCAAGATGAACTTCTTCGAAGGATCCGCCCGGGTGCCGCTGATGGTCTCCGCGCCAGGAATGACGGCGGGTCGGATAGATGCACCGGTGTCCACGCTGGACGTGACGCCGACGCTGGCCGATCTGGCGGGTGTGTCGTTGGCGGAAGTCCTGCCCTGGACGGATGGCGAAAGCCTGTGGCCGCTGGCAAACGGGCAGGGCCGCGATACGCCGGTGCTGATGGAATACGCTGCCGAAGGGACGATCGCGCCGATGGTGGCGATACGGCAGGGCGACTGGAAATATGTCGCCTGCGCCGCCGATCCCGAACTGCTGTTCAACCTTCGGCTCGATCCCGAGGAGCGGGAAAATCGTGCCACCGATCCCGCCGCCGCCGATGTTCTGGCCGATATGCGGGCCATCGCTGGCACACGCTGGAACCTTCCCGGTTTTGATGCTGCCGTGCGCGAAAGTCAGGCACGTCGTTGGGTCGTGTATGAGGCCCTGCGCAACGGGGCCTATTTTCCGTGGGATTACCAGCCACTGCGCGATGCGTCAGAGCGCTACATGCGCAACCACATGGATCTGAACGTGCTGGAGGAAAGCAAACGCTTTCCGCGGGGGGAATGACGATGCGGGCGCAACCACGGGTCAGCCATTTCATCGACGGCGCCCACGTCTACGACAGGGCTGGTATCGTGATTCCCGTGATCCATCCCGATGATGGCAGCGTGATCTCAGCCGTACATTTCAATACGCCATCGGTGGTGAATGCGCCGCTGTCCGGTGCCGCTGCCGCGCCAGGCGCGCGCGACTGGACGCGCCCGGCGGAACGGCTCCGCCTTCTGCGCCGCGCCGTGGACAGGGCGATCGGACAGCTTCGCGCCAGAGCCTGCTGGATCAACGCCCGTAACCTGACCCCGGTTGAGGCCCCCTTCGGCAATGTAAAGGCATCTGGCGTGGGGCGCGGAAATTCGCTTGCGGCAGCACTGCGCAACACACAGGTCAAACCCGTCCATATCGATATGGACAAGGTCGGGGTTTCCTGATGACGCAGGCCGATTATGTCATTGTAGGCGCGGGATCGGCGGGCTGCGCGATGGCGTACCGGCTGGCAGAGGCGGGCCGTTCTGTGATTGTCGTCGAATATGGTGGCAGCGATGCCGGGCCGTTCATCCAGATGCCGGCTGCCCTGTCCTATCCGATGAACATGGGGCTGTATGACTGGGGCCTGAAAACCGAACCCGAACCGCATCTGGGCGGACGGGTGCTGGCCACCCCGCGCGGCAAGGTCATTGGCGGATCGTCCAGCATCAATGGCATGGTCTATGTGCGCGGTCACGCCCGCGACTTTGATACCTGGGCCGAGATGGGCGCGCAGGGCTGGGCCTACGCCGATGTGCTGCCCTATTTCCGGCGCATGGAAAGCTGGCACGGCGCTGGCGACGGCGGCGACGTGGACTGGCGCGGCGCCAACGGACCCTTGCACATCACGCGCGGCCCGCGCGCAAATCCGCTGTTCCCTGCATTCATCGAGGCCGGGCGGCAGGCCGGCTATCCGGTGACCACCGATTACAATGGCCAGCAGCAGGAAGGTTTCGGCCCGATGGAGGCGACGATCTGGCGCGGCCGGCGCTGGTCGGCGGCCAATGCCTATCTTCGTCCCGCGATGAAGATGGGGCGGGTCAGCGTGGTGCGGGGATTGGCGCAGCGCGTCGTCTTCGAAGGCGGTCGGGCGACAGGGGTCGAGGTGCGCACGGGCGGCGGAACCGATGTATTGCGCGCGGGCGCAGAAGTCATCCTTGCCGCATCCTCGATCAACACACCGAAGCTGCTGATGCTTTCGGGGATCGGTCCGGGGGCGCATCTTGCCGAACACGGCATTACGGTTCGCGCGGATCGACCGGGTGTCGGGGCGAACCTTCAGGACCATCTGGAAATCTATATGCAGTTCGCCGCGCGCCAGCCGGTGACTCTGTTCAAATATTGGAACCTGTGGGGCAAGGCGACCATCGGCGCGCAGTGGCTGTTTACCGGCAAGGGGTTGGGCGCATCAAACCAGTTCGAGGCCTGTGGATTTATCCGGTCGCGCGCCGGGGTCGACTATCCGGATATTCAGTACCACTTTCTGCCCATTGCCGTGCGCTATGACGGCAAGGCGGCGGCGGGCGGCCATGGCTTTCAGGCGCATGTCGGGCCGATGCGATCCAAGTCGCGTGGCGCGGTCACACTGCGGTCATCCGACCCTGCCGCGCCACCGGTGATCCGCTTCAACTATATGTCCCACCCCGACGACTGGGAGGAGTTCCGCGCCTGCGTGCGCCTGACGCGTGAAATCTTCGGCCAGCCCGCGATGCAGGATCATGTAAAGCATGAAATCCAGCCGGGGATGAATGTGCAGACCGATGATCAGATCGATGCCTTTATCCGCGAGCATGCTGAAAGCGCCTATCACCCCTGCGGCACGGCCCGGATGGGGCGGGCGGATGATCCGATGGCCGTGGTCGACCCGCAGGGCCGGGTGATCGGCGTCGACGGGTTGCGCGTGGCCGACAGCTCGGTCTTTCCGCAGGTAACGAACGGCAATCTGAATGCACCGTCGATCATGGTGGGCGAAAAGATCGCCGATCATGTGCTTGGGCGCACGCCTTTGGCCCCCGCCAATGCAGAACCGTGGATCAACCCGGACTGGCGGGTCGCACAACGGTAGCGGCGGGGGCCTCCGGCGGGGACGGCGGTATCAGAGAGGTTCAGGCAACCTTTTCTAGACTGACACTCGGCGCGATGCCAAGCGCATGGCAGACCTTTTTGGTCAGATCCGGGCGGTTCAGCGTGTAGAAATGCAAATCCTCGGCCCCGCCCGCCAGCAGGTTGTCGCAAAGCTGCGTGCAATGGGCCAGCGCCAGGGTTTCCTCGCGCCCGTCGCGCTTTGCTGTCTGGAAGGCTTCGTCCAGACGCGGCGGAACGCGGGTGCCGCAGCGCTGCGCAAAACGCTTTGCCCCGTCCCACGACTGGATCGGAAGGATGCCGGGGATGATCGGGGCGGTGATTCCTGCCTTTGCGCAGGCGTCGCGGAACCGGAAGAACGTTTCGGCATCGAAAAAGAACTGGGTGATCGCGCTGGTCGCCCCGGCATCCACCTTGCGCTTCAGCCAGGCGATATCGGCAAAGCTGTCGGCGGCATCGGGATGCGGCTCAGGGTAGGCCCCGCAGCGCAGGGTGAACCGCCCGTCCCTGGCCAGTGTCTCGATCAGGTCGACGGAGGATGCGAAGCCATCCGGATGCGGGGTGAAGCGGTCTGCCCCTTTCGGGGCATCGCCGCGCAGGGCAACGATTTCTGTCACACCGGCGGCGGCATAGGCATCGACGATTTCCAGGGTCTCGGCGCGGGTCGCGTCAACGCAGGTCAGGTGCGCCGCCACGTTCAGCCCGTAGTTCCGGCCGATGGTCGTCACCGCCTCATGCGTCAGCTTGCGGGTGGTGCCGCCCGCGCCATAGGTGACAGAGACAAAGCCGGGGTTCAGCGGCGCCAGCGCCTGCACGGTTTCCCACAGGCGAAACGACGCATCCAGCGTCTGCGGTGGGAAGAATTCGAACGAAATACGCGGGGCGACAGTCATGGCGTGATCCTTTTGTTGCCCCTTTCTGGCATGTTCGATACTGTGAGTAAAATTCATAATTCTCAAGATCAACATGAGGTTTACAGCATGTATCTGGAGCTTCGCCATCTGCGCACCATTCGGGCCATCCATGATACCGGCGGGCTGGCGCGGGCCGCATCCGTGCTGAACATCACCCAGTCGGCGCTGTCGCATCAGGTGAAAGGGCTGGAAGATCAGGTGGGGGTGGAGCTGTTCGCGCGGCGATCCAAGCCCATGCGGCTGTCGGCGGCGGGGCAGCGGCTGCTGCGGCTGGCCGAACGCGTATTGCCCGAGATGGAGGCGGTGGAGGAAGAGTTCCGCGCCCTGCGGTCGGGCAGGGCGGGGCGGCTGCATATCGCTATCGAATGCCACGCCTGTTTCGAATGGCTGTTCCCGGTGCTGGAACAATTCCGCCGCGCCTGGCCGGAGGTGGACGTGGACATCCGCCCCGGCCTTGCCTTTGGTGCGCTGCCGGCCCTGCTGAGAGAAGAAGTCGATCTGGTGATCTCGTCCGACCCGGAGGACCTGCCGGGCGCGGTCTTCAACCCGCTGTTCGACTATGCCCCGGTGTTCGTGGCGGCGGCGGGGCATCCGGCGGCGGCGAAGCAGTGGGTGGAGGCCGAGGATTTCCGCGATGAAACCCTGCTGACCTATCCGGTGGACCGCTCGCGCCTTGACGTGTTCACCGGCCTGCTGACCCCCGCCCGGGTGGAGCCCCGCGCCGTGCGGCAGGTGGAACTGACCGCGGTGATCCTGATGCTGGTCGCGTCCGGCCGGGGGGTATCGGTGCTGCCCGACTGGGTGCTGCGCGAGGTGAAATACCAGCCGGATTACATCACAAGGCCGGTGACGGAAGCGGGGCTGGTGAAACGGCTGTATGCGGCAACACGGGA
>JBOFCO010000241.1:0-27186 GCA_051646105.1 Paracoccaceae bacterium | reverse complement strand
TTTCAGCCATTTTCCGCAGCGGAAGAAGTGTCGGCCTCGAACCTGAATTCTGTTTGCGGCGGCAAGCCGACCGCCCATTCCCGCAGCAAAGCCGTCAGCTCGGGCACCTGCGCGGCTGTCGGCGCGTAGAACCTGATCTCTCCACCACCGATAAAGGCACCGGGATGCGCGGTGACGTAGGTTCCAAGTGGAACCCAGGCCGGATCGATCCCCTCTTCGATCCAGTGATCGTAGATCATGACGACCCTGGCACCCGACCGGGCAACCAGCGGCCCCGCCCAGGCGGGTGTTTTCGACATGCGGGCGTTGCGCGCCTCTGCCGAGGCAAGCCCCCAAAGATCCAGCACCTGCGCATCATTCGCCCAGGCGACATAGCCGATATCGTTCACGGCCACCGGCCCCTGAACGAAGGTCTTGGCGAAACGGGACAATTCGCCCTGCTGGCGGTGGATCAGATCGGGATTGTTCAGGTAGGGCCCGGCGGCATTCGGCACATAATTGATGCCCGCAGCCAGCAGGATCACGCCGGGCAGTGCCACAGCGGGAAAGGCTCGCCCCCCGCGACGGGCTGCGATCTCACCTGCCATCAGAACGGCGGCGGCGGCAAGAAGCAGCAGCACGTAATGCTCATACCGATGCATCCACCCGGTCTGACCCAGAAAGAAATGCGCCCAGGCCGCACCGATGACGGCCAGATACAGGGGCCAACGCCCCCCGCGCAGGAACCCACCGACGGAAGCAACGACCGTGACAAGCAGAGCCGAAGCCGCAAAACCCTTGCCGGGCCAGTCCATCACATTGCGCGCGGCGGTGAAAAATTTGCGGTCAAGCCAGCCAAGTGTCGCCATATCGGGATGGTTCAGCTTGGCCATCACCGATCCGGGTAATGGATCAAGGCCCAGCGCCGTCAGCCCGGCCATGAAAGCCAGCACCGGTGCCACGGCCAGCACGGCCAGCAGCAGCCCCGCACGCCTGTGACCCATCGCCAGCACCGCAGCGGCGGCCAGCAGGGCAAAGGCCGCACCTTCCAGACGCATGGCCGGCATCAGAAAGATACCGGCAACCAGCAACCAGCCGACCCGCCCGGTGTCGGACAGCCGCAAAAGCCCCAGAAGCGTGGCCAGCGCCGCCGCCGCATGCAACGCATGTTCCATCCCCAAGAAAGCCACACCGGGCATATTCAGCGCCACCGGCCCCGCCACGGCAAGCACCAGCGATGGCCAGAGCGGCAGGCTGGCACGGGCAACGATCATGCCCCAGAACAGGGCAGACAATACCAGACCAACCATGTTCCACAGCAGAGGCAGCCAGAACTGTGGATCGGTTCCCGCAAAGGGCACCAGCAGGAACGGATACAGCGCCGAACTGTCGGCCGAAGCATATTCGCCCGGATTTATCCCGTAGCCACCAGCGGCGATGCCTTCGGCCATGGCCAGGTGAATGTAGACATCATCCAGCGGATACTCGAACACACCCGCCCGCCCCCAGGCGATCGCCTGATAAGCCGCAAAGCACAGCAACGCCGCCAGCAGCGACGCCATTGGCAACAGGGCCGCGTGATTGTCACGGGCGATCCGACCGGCAGGGGCGGAAGTGGCCGTCATTCGAACTCCATGATCACATCATCAACCTTCAGGCTGTCGCCAGGTGCGGCCTTGATCGCCTTGACCACGCCCTTGCGTTCCGCGCGCAGGATGTTTTCCATCTTCATCGCCTCGACCGCCGCAAGGGCCTGCCCTTCCTGCACTTCGTCACCCACCGCCACGGCGACCTTCACGATCAGGCCGGGCATCGGGCACAGCAGGAATTTCGAGGTATCGGGCGGCAGCTTTTCGGGCATGAGTTTGGCCAGTTCCGCCGCGCGGGGGGTGCGCACATGCACCTTCGGGTCGGCACCACGGGTGCGCAGGCGGAAGCCACCGGAAATTTTCGATGATTTCAGGACCAGCGGTTCGCCATCAACCATGAGCCTGACCAGCGGCTCACCCGGTACCCAGTCCGAAACCACACGCATCCTGCCGCCATCCGCATGGGTCACGGTCGAACCTTCGCGGTCAGCGGCGATCTTCACCGGGAACTCCACGCCCTGCAGCGTGACAACCCAGTCTTCGCCCACATGCCGTTCATGGTTCGACATCCGGCCCGATACACGCGTACGACGAATTTCGCCAACCCGATGCATGGCCGCCGCCGCAGCGGCGATGCGCGCCAGCATTTCCACAGGCAACGTCGCGCCCTGGAATCCCTCGGGATATTCTTCGGCGATGAAGGCAGTGGTGATATTACCCGAGGTGAACCGGGGATGGTCCATCACTGCTGAGCAGAAAGGCAGGTTATGCCCGATGCCCTCCACCTCGAAAGTGTCCAGCGCCAACCGCATTTCCTCGATCGCGGCAGCGCGATCCTTGCCCCAGGTGCACAGTTTGGCGATCATCGGGTCATAGAACATGCTGATCTCGCCACCCTCGTACACGCCGGTATCGTTGCGCACGATACCACCGCGCGTGGTCTTGCCTTCGGTCGGGGGGCGATAGCGGGTGAGGCGGCCGATGGACGGCAGGAAGTTCCGATACGGGTCTTCGGCATACAGGCGGCTTTCCATGGCCCAGCCGTTTATCTTCAGATTCGATTGTTTGAACGGCAGCGGTTCACCGTTCGCCACGCGGATCATCTGTTCGACCAGATCGACCCCGGTGATCAGTTCGGTAACAGGATGTTCCACCTGCAAGCGGGTGTTCATTTCCAGGAAATAGAAATTGCGGTCGCCGTCGACGATGAATTCCACCGTGCCCGCGCTCGTATAGCCCACTGCCTTCGCAAGTGCGCAGGCCTGTTCGCCCATCGCCTTGCGGGTGGCTTCGTCAAGGAACGGCGACGGCGCTTCCTCGATCACCTTCTGGTTCCGGCGCTGGATCGAGCATTCGCGTTCATGCAGATAGACACAATTGCCGTGCTTGTCGGCCAGCACCTGAATTTCGATATGGCGCGGCTGCGTGACGAATTTCTCGATAAATATCCGGTCATCGCCAAAGCTCGCCGCCGCCTCGTTCTTCGATGACTGGAAGCCTTCGCGCGCCTCTGTTTCGTTCCAGGCGATGCGCATCCCCTTGCCGCCGCCGCCGGCGGATGCCTTGATCATCACCGGATAGCCGATTTCGCCCGCGATTTTCACGGCCTCATCCGCATCGGCAATCAATCCCATGTAGCCCGGAACGGTGGAAACCCCGGCCTCCATCGCGATCTTCTTGGATGTGATCTTGTCGCCCATCGCCTCGATCGCCGGGCTGGGCGGGCCGACGAAGACCACGCCCTCCTTCTCCAGCGCGGCGGCGAAGTTCATGTTTTCCGACAGAAAGCCATAGCCCGGATGCACCGCTTCGGCCCCGGTCTGGCGGATGGCATCCATGATCCTGTCGATGACGATATAGGATTGCGCGGCGGGCGGCGGGCCGATGTGAACGGCTTCATCTGCCATTTTCACATGCAGCGCATTGCGGTCGGCATCGGAATAGACAGCGACGGTCTTGATCCCCATCTTCTGCGCCGACTTGATGACACGGCAAGCGATTTCGCCCCGGTTGGCGATCAGGATCTTCTTGAACATTCGCGGTCCCTTTCCGATGTCCTTGCCGGGCGGCCAGACCCGGATGCAAAAACGCCACCGCAACACGGGGTTGCGATGGCGTTCAGTGATGACTGCGGCAGCCCGAAAGCCGCGCCGTGAAAATCAGTAGCGCGGACGGCAGCCCGGCACGTTGAGATCGTCGCAGAACATGCCCGCGCCCGCACCGATTGCGGCACCTGCGACCACGTTTTCGTCAAGTGCGTCGGCAACGACGGCACCGCCGACGGCGCCAGCAAGGGCGCGTTCCTGATCGGTCTGCAAGCAGCCGGCGAGCGCTGTGCAGACCGCGCCGACAAGGATGAAACGGGTGAAACGCATGGGAAACTGCCTCCGCTGTTTGTGGTTCTTGCGGCGGAATTTACCGTAATTGCAGCCGGACGGAAGCAGAAATCGCCGATCTCGCGCAAAAGTGCCAGACGATCGGCAAAGCCATGCCCAATCCCGTCCTTCGCGTTATTCGACGGAAAAGGCGGTCTGACCCATTCAGGGCCAGACCGTTCAGGAAGGGTAGGGTAACAATACGAACGTGCCGGACAGGGCGCATTTGAATAGGGATCGGCAAAAGCGACATTCCCGGCACAGCAAGAAAAGCCCTGCGTGAAGTCCGGCACAACCCCCGCATGTGAAGCACTTTGTTTCTGCGCTGGAAACCGCCAAAGTGCCAAATCCGTTGGCAAAAACACGCCTGCCCCGGTCATTCGTCGGCCTCATCCGCCGTGTCATATCCTGCGGGCGCGAAAACTTCGGGGAAAGCGGCGCGGGCGCGACGCAGGTCGATCTTCAGCAGGGCATCATAGCTTTGCGGATCGAATGGCTCTTCTGCTGGCACGACCTCTCGCCCGAACAGCCAGGACAGACGACCGGCGTCCAGATTGCCGCGCACGAACGGTTCTTCGCCAAAATGCTCCCACAGGGCGGCAATAAAGCCCTGATCTGCCATCCGGTCGGCATTGGCGCGGTCCCGGAACCGCTCTCGCACGATGATCTTCGTCGCGCCCTTGTCATTGGCACGGCGAATGACAAACTGGAAATCCGTACTGGGAAGTCGCCCCGGAAAACCGCGATGTTTCAGCATGATAGCCCCCTGCCCTTTGGGCGGCGGCTGGCAACGCGGCAGGGCGATGAAAGCGGGGCGGACGGCTGCGCCCGCCCCGAATTGAAATCAGTACTTGCTGAGGACCGGCTCTGCGACGACCGGCTCTTCGATATAGACGACTTCTTCCTTCTTGCCGCCGCACGCTGCGACAAAGGCAACAAGGCACAGGGCCACGATGACCCGGGATTTATTCTGCATGCTCTGCTCCTGCTCTCGATACGGTCCGTGGGGCGATGATCCCCCCCCGTCCGCTGTTTTGTCGATGTTTCGGTCGCCATCTGGCGCCCGAAAGCAAGCATAGTCGAATGCAGGCCGGATTGACACGCCGACGCCCGCAAGTTGTCCGCCTGTGGCCAAGCTGCCGCAACCTGCGCGATACATGAACGACACCACACAAGATATTGGGAAGGCATTACAAAACCTCCCATATGCAGGTATCGCCTTCGATGCTGTAGGCTTCGATAAACTGCGTTGCTTCGGGTGTGGGCTGGCCAAAGACCACCGGCATGTCAGACAGGGCGATCACGATCTGCATAGCCTGCAACCCGTTGTCTCTCAGATACGGCAGCGCGAGGGCGTCGCACAGCACCTGCATGTCGGCAGCCGCGGTTTCGAAATCGACAGTGCCACCCGCCCGCGCAATTCCCGGTGCCACAAAGCGCATTTGCAGCGTCAAACCCATCGGGCCGTCCGGATCCTCGAAGGCTTCGACAAAACTAACCTGCTGTCCCGATGGCACCGCTACCGCAGCACCCGCATCCGGCAAAAGCTGCTGCGCCGCTGCAGGCAGCGCAACAAACAGCGCCGACGCGATGAGCGTGGTGCAGGATAGCAGACCGGGATTGAAATAATCGCGCGCCATGGTGCCCGGACTGTTCGGTTAAAGCGGAATATTGTCGTGCTTCTTCCAGGGGTTCGCCAGTTTCTTGCCGCGCAGGCTGGCAAAGGCGCGGGAAATTCGCTTGCGTGTCGAATGCGGCATGATGACTTCGTCGATGAAGCCCTTTTCCGCAGCGACGAATGGATTGGCGAAGCGATCCTCGTAATCCTTTGTGCGTTGTGCGATCTTGTCCTTGTCGCCCAGTTCGCTGCGATACAGAATCTCGGTCGCACCCTTGGCCCCCATCACCGCGATTTCCGCCGTGGGCCAGGCATAGTTGAAATCCCCGCGCAGGTGCTTCGACGCCATGACGTCATAGGCGCCGCCATAGGCCTTGCGGGTGATGACGGTGACCTTCGGCACCGTCGCCTCGCCATAGGCGAACAGCAGTTTCGCGCCGTGCTTGATGACACCGCCGTATTCCTGTGACGTGCCCGGCAGGAAGCCCGGCACATCGACAAAGGTCAGGATCGGGATTTCAAAGGCATCGCAGAAGCGAACGAACCGTGCCGCCTTGCGGCTGGCGTCGATGTCCAGACAACCCGCGAGCACCATCGGCTGGTTCGCAACCACACCCACGGTCGATCCTTCCAGCCGGATAAACCCGGTGATGATGTTCTTGGCGTAATCGGCCTGAATCTCGAAGAAATCGCCCTCGTCCGCCGTTTTCAGGATCAGCTCTTTCATATCGTAAGGCTGGTTCGGATTGTCGGGGATCAGCGTATCAAGGCTGGGTTCCAGCCGCGCCACATCGTCGAAGAACGGGCGCACCGGCGGCTTTTCGCGGTTGTTCAGCGGCAGGAAATCGATCAGCCGGCGCGTTTCGGCCAGCGCCTCGACATCGTTTTCAAAGGCCCCGTCGGCCACCGATGATTTCTTCGTATGGGTGGAAGCGCCGCCCAGCTCCTCGGCCGTCACCACCTCGTTCGTGACGGTCTTCACCACATCGGGGCCGGTGACGAACATATATGACGTGTCCTTGACCATGAAGATGAAGTCGGTCATCGCCGGTGAATAGACTGCCCCGCCCGCGCAGGGCCCCATGATAAGCGAAATCTGCGGCACCACACCGGATGCCATGATATTGCGCTGGAACACATCGGCATATCCGGCAAGCGAGGCCACGCCTTCCTGAATCCGCGCGCCGCCTGAATCGTTGATGCCGATCACCGGCGCGCCATTCTGCAGGGCCATATCCATGATCTTGCAGATTTTCTGCGCATGGGTTTCGGAAAGCGACCCGCCGAACACCGTGAAGTCCTGGCTGAACACATAGACCATGCGGCCATTTACGGTGCCCCAGCCGGTGACAACGCCGTCGCCTGCCGGCCGGTCCGCTTCCATCCCGAAGTCGGTGCAGCGATGCGCGACGAACATGTCGAATTCTTCGAAACTGCCATCGTCCAACAACAACTCGATCCGTTCGCGGGCCGTCAACTTGCCCTTGGAATGCTGGGCAGCGATGCGCTTTTCACCCCCGCCCAAGCGTGCGGTTTCGCGCCGTGCCTCAAGCTGCGACAGGATATCCTTCATGGCGGTCCTCCCAGAGTCGCGGCACCCTATACGCGCGAGGTCTTGCACAAAAGCGGAATTCAGAAAATTTGCAAATAATTGGCAATAAAAATATTGCAAACTGCAAATATGATAACGGCTTGCTCTGCTGCATCACAGTCAGATTCAGTCAGATGCTGTTGCCGCCCCCACTTTCGGTATGGGCCGTTATCTGGCACATGATTGACATTCCCCACAGAAGACCAAATCCGCGATGCCCAACCTGCCCGTTCCCGTCCTGACCATCGGCCTGCTGCTGGCCTCAAACGTCTTCATGACCTTTGCTTGGTACGGGCATCTGAAATTCAAGACCGCACCGCTGCTGGTGGTGATCCTCGTGTCATGGGGGATCGCGCTGTTCGAATATATCCTTCAGGTGCCCGCAAACCGCATCGGCCACGGATATTTTTCCGCGGCGCAACTGAAAACAATACAGGAAGTCATCACGCTTTCAGTCTTTGCCGTCTTTTCCTGGGTTTATCTGGGGGAGCGCATCACCTGGCAGCATGGCGTGGGCTTTGCCCTGATCGCCGCAGGGGCATGGTTCATCTTTCAGGACTGGGGCTGACAAGCCGCGCGGCCCCATGAACGCAGCCCTGTGGACAATGGCATCCGCCGGGTTCAGGGTGGCGACATGTCCAGCCCCCGCCCGCCCGTCCGGTTTCTTGACCGCCGCACCCCACCACATATCGCGACACTGGTTCTGATTACCGGCGTCGCCGCACTCAGCCTGAACATCTTCCTGCCGTCACTGACCTCGATGGCGGCTTATTTCAGGGCGGACTATGCCTTGGTGCAACTTTCGGTCTCGCTTTATCTGGCGATCACCGGCGTTCTTCAGATTTTCGTGGGGCCGGTATCCGACCGTTTTGGCCGGCGGCCCGTGCTGATCGCGGCCCTTGCCGTTTTCATCCTGGCGACCATCGGCGCAATGTTGGCCCCAAACATCTGGCTATTTCTTGCCTGTCGTCTGGCGCAGGCCAGCATTGCCACAGCTTTCGTCCTGGGGCGGGCCATCGTCCGCGACATGGTCGGACAGGAAGAAGCCGCGTCAATGATCGGCTATGTCACCATGGGCATGTCGGTTGTTCCGATGATCGGCCCGATGATCGGGGGGATGCTGGACGAAGCCTTTGGCTGGCAGGCTAGCTTTGGGATGCTGCTGGCGGGCGGGATAGCCGCACTGGTGCTGGTCTGGCGCGACCTTGGCGAGACATCTGCGGGCCGGCCGTCGAGCTTTCGAGAACAGCTTGGCCATTATCCCGCGCTGCTGCGGTCTCAACGCTTCTGGGGGTATTGTCTTGCCTCGGCCTTCGCTTCCGGCGTGTTTTTCGCCTATCTGGGTGGCGCGCCTTTTGTCGGCGAAACGGTTTTTCATCTGAAACCGGCCACCCTGGGCTTTTATTTCGGCGCGCCAGCCCTGGGATACGCCATCGACAATTTCATCGCAGGGCGGTTTTCTGAACGGGTCGGCGTCAACCATATGGTGCTTTGGGGCGCGCTGCTGACAACAGGTGGTCTAAGCGTTCTGGCCCTGCTGCTGCTTTCGGGAATATCGAACGCGCCAACGTTCTTCGGGTTCGTGACCTTCGTCGGCCTCGGCAATGGCATGGCCCTGCCCAATGCCACGGCAGGCATGCTTTCCGTCCGCCCGCAGCTTGCCGGATCGGCATCGGGGCTTGGCGGGGCCATGGCCATCGGCGGCGGGGCAGCAATGTCGGCGCTGGCCACGGCCCTGTTGCGGCCCGGATCGGGGCCAATGCCGCTGCTGGTGCTGATGATCCTTTGCTCGCTCGCCTCTGTCGCCGCGATCCTCTGGGTCATGCGGCGCGCGCGGGCCATTGGGCTGTAGACCCTTGCGTCGCAAGCTTTGCAAAGCCTAAACTGCACTTCGCAAACAGGGGTCGGGTGTGGCACAGCAGAAACTTTACGCGGGGGTAAAGCTCCGCGAAACCCGCGGGCGGCTGGGGCTGACGCAAAAGGCTTTTGCCGAAAAGCTGGGCGTTTCGCTGCCCTATCTGAACCAGATGGAAAACAACCACCGCCCGGTTTCGGCCGGCGTTGTGCTGGGGCTGGCACAGGAGTTCGGCTTTGATGTCACCGAACTGGGTGCATCCGATGCCGAACGCATGGTCTCCGACATGCGCGAAGCGCTCGCCGATCCGGTCTTTGCCGATACCACGCCGCCGCTCGCCGACCTGCGGCTGGCCGCGTCCAACGCCCCTGCCTTTGCCCGCGCCTTCCTTGAACTGCACCGGAGCTATCGGCAGACGCATGAACGCCTTGCATCGTTGGACGAAGCACTGGGGCGCGAAGATGCGACATTGCGTGCATCCCCGTGGGAAGAAGTGCGCGATTTCTTTCACTATTGCGACAATTACATCGATGCGGTGGATCGTGCGGCGGAACGCTTCTCGGTCTCGACCGGGGGCGATGCGGTGACGGCAGCGCAGGACCTGCTTGGCAAGCGCGGCATCAGCGTCGAAATCGCAGACATGCCCGCCCTGCGTGAGCTGACGGACGGCAAGCTGATACTGTCGCGCCGTGCCGCGAGCGCCACGCAGCGCTTCCAGATTCTGCACCATATCGCGTTGATGACCCAGGATGACCTGCTTGAGGCCACGCTTGACCTTGCAAGGTTCCAGACAGAAGCGGCCCGTTCCATCGCAAAGATCGGGCTGGCCAATTACTTTGCCGGGGCGGCACTGATGCCCTATCGCGCGTTTCTGGCCGCTGCCGTGGAAACGCGCCATGATCTGGAACGCCTGGCCGACCGCTTCGGTGCCTCGATCGAACAGGTCGCGCACCGGCTGTCCACGCTGCAACGCCCCGGTGCCAAGGGCGTGCCGTTCTTTTTCGTGCGCGTCGATCAGGCGGGAACCATCACCAAGCGGCACTCGTCTACCCGCCTGCAATTCGCGCGCTTCGGCGGTGCCTGCCCGCTGTGGAACGTACACCGTGCTTTTGAAACACCGGGCCGATTCCTGCGGCAGCTTGCCGAAACCCCCGATGGCGTGCGCTATTTCTGCCTTGCCCGGGACGTGTCAAAGCCGGGCGGGTCATTCCATGCGCCCGTACGCCGCTATGCCATCGGGTTGGGTTGCGAGGTGCGCCATGCACCGCAACTCGTCTATGCGGACGACATGGATGTAAATCGTCCCCGTGCGTTTGAACCCATCGGTATTTCCTGCCGCATCTGTGAAAGGCGCGACTGTCATCAGCGGTCGGTGCCGCCGCTGGAACGCCGCCTGCGGGTAGAGCCAGAACGGCGGGGTGTGCTGCCTTACGAAATCGACTGATCCGGGATCACGCCGCCGAAAGCGCCCGGGCGATCTGATCTTTCAGATGGGATCGTTTCTTGCGCAACTCTGTCTCATGCGCCTGATCCATAGGGGTCACGCCGGTTTCGGCACGGTGCACTTCGCGGTTCACGTCGTGATAGTCCTCGACCAACTTTGCGAAATGTGCGCTGGAAAGTTTCAGCGCGTGAATCCTGTCGTTCTGGCCGGGGAAATCCTCTGCCAATTCGTGGGGTGTATGCGACATCGCCTCGCGTTCCTCTTATCCTGCTGTCAACAGGGAAAGGTTAGGCCGCACGGGTTCGCACGGCCTTGATCCGCGTCAATACCGTCAGACAAGATCGGGGGGCAGCAACGCTTCCGGCATGTTCTGGTAGCTGACCGGGCGCAGGAAGCGGCGGATCGCCATCGTACCCACGCTTGTCGCGCCGAAATTGGTGCTGGCCGGATATGGCCCCCCGTGCACCATGGCATCGCAGACCTCTACCCCGGTGGGATAGCCGTTGGCCAGGATGCGGCCCGCCTTGCGTTCCAGCACCGGCATCAACGCCTGCGCCTGCGGGTGATCCTCGGTGTCGACATGCAGGGTGCAGGTCAACTGCCCCAGAAGGCTGCGGGCAACCTCCTGCATCTGGCCGAAATCACGAACGGTTACGATCAGCCCGAGCGGGCCGAAGACCTCCTCGGAAAGGGCATGGTTGCCAAGCCAGTCATCGCCCGACACGCGGTAAAGATAGGGCGCGGCATTGCGCAGATCGCAGGTCGAGGTCAGCAGCGCCTGTACGCCCGCCCCCGCACCAACGCGGTCGGCCCCCTTGCGATAGGCATCCGCTATGCCGTCGGTCAGCATGGTCTGCGCGGCGATAGGTTGCAGCGCGGCGGTAGCGGCGGTGGCGAATGCTTCGGCAGCGGGTCCGGCGATCACTACGGCAATGCCGGGATTGGTGCAGAACTGCCCTGCCCCCATCGTCAGCGACCCGGCCCAGCCCTTTGCAATCGCCTCGCCGCGTGCGGCCAAAGCATGGGGCAGCAGGAACATGGGATTGACCGAGCCCAGTTCACCAAAGAACGGGATCGGCTCCGCCCTTTGCGCGCACAGGTCGAACAGCGCACGCCCCCCGGCAAGGCTGCCGGTAAAACCGACCGCCTTGATGCGCGGATGCTGCACCAACGAGGTGCCGACATCGCGTTTGCCGCCCTGGATCAGCGAAAACACCCCAGAATGCAGACCCAGTGCCTTGATCGCGGCATCCACCGCCTCGGCCACGATCTCGCCTGTGCCAGGATGGGCGGAGTGGCCCTTGACCACCACAGGGCAGCCCGCTGCCAGCGCAGAGGCCGTGTCCCCACCCGCAGTGGAAAATGCCAGTGGAAAATTAGAAGCCCCGAACACCGCCACCGGGCCGATCGGTCGCTGCATCAGACGGATTTCCGGGCGCGGAAGCGGCTGGCGATCTGGCAGTGCCGCATCGTGGCGGCGATCAAGGTAGTCCGCTTTCAGGATATGGCTGGCGAACAGCCGCAACTGGCCAGTGGTGCGCCCGCGTTCGCCTTCCAGCCGCGCAGGGGGAAGGCCGGTTTCCTGTGTGCCGATTTCGGTAATCGCGGCGCCACGCGCCTCGATCTCATCCGCGATGCGGTTCAGAAACTCTGCCCGCTGCCTACGTGTCAGGGCAGAGTATGACCAGAACGCCTCCTCTGCTGCTTCTGCCGCGCGGTTCACCAAGGCCACTGTACCGACCGCAAACTGGTGCGATGGACCTGTCGCCGGGTCCGAAGCAAACATCGCCTCTCCCCCCACCCATTCGCCTGCAATCAGATGCTTGCCGCTTGGTGTCCAGCCCATCGTTTTCCTCTTTCAGTCTGGTCCAAATATCCCCGCCGGGGGCAAAACCCCTGACTGATATTTTAATATCTTAGCCTATATAGTGCTAGTGGCTGTCCTTGCCAACCGGCGCACCGCGACAGCCCTTCAGGAAGTCGAGATCGGCCCCGGTATCGGCACCCTGCACATGCTTCTGATGCAGCCAGCCATAGCCGGAGTCAAACACCGCATGCGATGGCTTCCATGCGGACAGCCGCGCCTGAAGCTCTGCATCTGAAACCTCCAGATGCAGGCGACGGTTGGGCACGTCAAGCTCGATGAAATCGCCATTCTGCACCACGGCCAAAGGCCCGCCCGCTGCTGCTTCGGGCGATGTGTGCAGCACCACGGTGCCATAAGCCGTGCCCGACATGCGCGCATCGGAAATCCGCACCATATCGGTGATGCCTTTTTTCAGCACTTTCGGCGGCAGGCCCATATTGCCGACCTCTGCCATGCCGGGGTAGCCCTTGGGACCGCAGTTTTTCAACACCATGATGCAGGTCTCGTCGATGTCCAGGGCATCGTCGTTGATCCTTGCCTTGTAGTCGTCGATGTCCTCGAACACGACCGCCCTGCCCCGATGCACCATCAGCGCGGGCGTGGCAGCCGAAGGTTTCAAAACCGCACCGTTCGGGGCAAGGTTGCCCTTCACCACCACCACACCGCCCGACTGTGCCAGCGCCCTGTCGGCGGGCAGGATTACATCCTCGTTGTGGTTCTTCACGTCCCTGACCTGATCCCACATCGACTGACCCGACGCGGTCAGTGCATCCTTGTGCAGCAGCCCCGCTTCTCCCAGCCGCTTGATGACCACCGGCAGGCCGCCCGCGTAGAAGAATTCTTCCATCAGGTATTTTCCCGACGGCATCAGGTTGACGATGGTCGGCACGTCGCGCCCGCAGCGATCCCAGTCATCCAGCGTCAGGTCCACGCCGACCCGGCCCGCAATGGCAAGAAGGTGGATCACGGCATTGGTTGATCCGCCAATCGCTGCATTGGTGCGGATGGCGTTTTCAAACGCCTCCTTTTTCAACACATCCGATGGCTTCAGATCATCCTTGACCATCTGTACGATGCGGCGGCCCGTCATCTGCGCCATGACACGGCGGCGGCTGTCGACGGCCGGGATCGCGGCATTGCCGGACAGCGCCATGCCCAGTGCTTCGGCCATTGATGCCATCGTGCTGGCCGTGCCCATCGTGTTGCACGAACCGGGAGAGCGGCTCATGCTGGCTTCGGCCTCGACAAATTCATCCGTCGTCATTTCCCCGGCCTTCACCGCTTCGGAAAACTTCCACAGATGCGTGCCTGATCCGACACGTTCATTGCGGTAGTAGCCGTTCAGCATCGGCCCGCCGGTGACGATGATCGACGGCAGGTCGGTCGATGCAGCAGCCATAAGCAGGCTGGGCGTGGTCTTGTCGCACCCCACCATCAGAACGCAGCCATCCATCGGCTGACCCCGCATGGCTTCTTCCACCGCCATCGCCGCCAGATTGCGGAACATCATCGCCGTGGGGCGAAAGGCGGATTCAGACGCGCTGAACACCGGCACTTCCACCGGGAAGCCCCCCGCCTCATAAATCCCGTGCTTCACGCGCTCTGCCAGATCGCGCAAATGGGCATTGCAGGGCGTAAGTTCCGACCAGGTGTTCAGGATGCCGATCACCGGGCGGCCGTCGAACAGATCAGCCGGGAAGCCCTGGTTTTTCATCCACCCCCGATGATAGATCGCATCCTTTGTGGTGCCGCCGAACCACTCCTGAGAGCGCAGCTTGCGGGGCCATTTCGCCGGCTTGAACTGGTTCATACCCATCCTCCATCAACGATAAAGTTCTGCGCCGTGCACATAGCCGAAGCATCAGAGGCCAGAAACAGCGCCATATTGGCGATATGCGCGGGCAAGACACTTCCCGGCAGGCATTGCGACTGCGCGATCTTTTCGCGGGCACTGTCATCGACCCACAGACGAAGCTGCTTTTCGGTCATCACCCAGCCCGGCACCAGCGTGTTGACGCGGATGCCGTCCTGCCCAAGATCGCGCGCCAGCCCGCGCGTCAGCCCATGCACCGCCGCTTTCATGGCGGCATAGATCGGATAGCCGCCAGAGGCCATCATCCAGCCGATAGAGCCGAAGTTGATGATCGACCCGCCGCCCGCGGTTTTCATCATCGGCATTACCGCCTGTGCTGCGAAAACCGCGTGGCGCAGGTTGACTGCCACAAGCGCATCGAAACGGTCGGGAGACAACGCATCCAGCGAATGCCGCGCGTCGTTGGCGGCGTTGTTCAGCAGCACCCGCACCGGGCCATGCGCTGCGGCGGCGGACTGGATCGCAGCTTGCAGCGCGGCGGTGTCAGTGATGTCACAGGCATGAAACGCCACCCGCGCGCCCTGCCCTTCCAGCTTCTGCGCCAGCGCCCGCCCCGCCCCGGCATCGATATCCAGAAAGGTGACCAGCGCGCCCTGTGCCGCAAAGGCTTCGCTCAAAGCAGCCCCGATGCCTGTCGCCCCGCCCGAGATCACGACCGAGCGCCCCGCAAGATCGAGGTAGACGGCGGATACCGGCCGGGGCTGGGCGACAGCGTTCATAGCTTTCGCACAATGCCGAAGGGTGAAGCGGTTACGGCCAGCGGGTTGCGAAGCGGCAGTCCGAAATCCGGGGCAGCGATTTCCCAGATATCGCCGGGTTCCACCTTCACCCCATCTGCAAAGGACAGGGTCGCAGTGCCGAACATATGCAGGTGCAAGTCGCCCGGCTGACAGAAGGCAGCGTATTTGAAGTGGTGGTATTCCAGATTGGCAATGAAGTGCGACATGTTCGCCTCCCCCGACAGGAAGGGCTTTTCCCAGACGGTTTTCCCGGCCCGCAGGATGCGGCTGGTGCCGCGAATATCCTGCGGAAGGTCGCCGACCAGCAATTCCGGCCCGAAGGCGGCGGGGCGCAGCTTGGAATGGGCGAGGAACAGGTAGTTGATCTTTTCCGTCACATGGTCGGAAAACTCGTTGGCAAGGCAGAAGCCAAGCCGGTTTGGTACGCCATCGGAACCGATGACATAGGCCCCGGCGATTTCCGGCTCCTCCCCACCGTCCAGCGCGAAGTCAGGGGATTGCAGCGCATCACCGGGGGCCACGCACATGGAGCCGGTGCCCTTGTAGAACCATTCCGGCTGCACGCCACGCTGGCCTGGGGCGGGTTTGCCGCCCTCGATCCCCATGCGGAACATCTTCATGCTGTCGGACATACCTGCGGTATCGGCGTGCATCGCATCGCGGGCACTGGCTGATCCGGTATGGGTCAACCCTGTGCCGGTCAGGAAGCAATGCGCCGCGTCAGGGTGGCGCACGGGCGCGTCGAGCAATCCCTTGCCCGCCAGCGCAACCAGATCGACGGCATCGCCAAGCCCGCGCCGATCTACTGCCTGCGCCAGTGAAAGGCCCGCCGCTATTGCCTCGATCGCCAAAGCATAGGTGCCGGTGGCACCGTTCACCAGCCGCGCGTCGGCGTCGTTCCGGGCGATCACACCGCCTGCCTTCAGTTGCGAAAGATGCAGCATCATCCCTGCTTGCCCCGGTTCCAGACGTCAAAGATCACGGCGGTCAGCAGCACCAGCCCCTTGATGACCTGCTGGTAATCGATGCCGATGCCAAGGATCGACATGCCGTTGTTCATCACGCCCATGATGAAGGCGCCGATCACCGCGCCGATGATAGTGCCGGCCCCGCCCGACATCGACGCCCCGCCGATGAACACGGCAGCGATCACGTCAAGCTCGAACCCGACGCCCGCTTTCGGCGTGGCAGAGTTCAGGCGCGCCGCAACGATCATGCCCGCAAAAGCCGCAAGAACACCGACGATGACAAAAGTGGTGAACACCAGCTTCTGGGTATTGATCCCCGACAGCTTCGCCGCCTTTTCATTGCCCCCGATGGCATAGATGCGCCGCCCGAAGGTGGTGGAGTTGGTGATGAAGATGAAGGCCACGATCAGCACGGCCATCGAGATCAGCACATTCGGCAGACCCCGGAAGGTGGCGAGGATGAAGGACAGAAACAGGATCGCCGCCACGATAAGTGCGTTGCGGGCGACGAAGAAGCCATAGGGTTCTTCGACCATGCCGTAAGCGGCGGCCTTGCGGCGGGCGGTAAGCCCCGACCATACAATGGCACAGGCGACTGCAATGCCCGCAATCACGGCAAGTCCGTTCAGACGCTCCATCCCCAGCATCGGGGCCATGAAGGGGAACAGGTCGGGCACAAAGCCGGTGGAGAGCATCTGAAAGCTTTTCGGAAACGGCCCGACATTGCGGCCGTCCAGCAGCCACAGCGTCAGCCCCCGGAAGACCAGCATCCCAGCAAGCGTCACGATAAATGACGGGATGCGCCAGTAGGCGATCCAGTACCCTTGCGCTGCGCCGATGATGCCACCCACAAGCAGGCACGCAGGGATGACCAATGCCACGGGCCAGTGCCAGTTCACGATCATCACAGCCGCAAGCGCGCCGACAAAGGCCGCGACGGCGCCGACAGACAGGTCGATGTGACCCGCGACGATCACCAGCAGCATCCCCAGCGCCATGATGATGACGTAGGAGTTTTGCAGGAACAGGTTGGTGATGTTCTGCGCCGACAGGAAATTCACTTCCTCACGCACCTGCACCAATATCTGAAACAGCACGACGATGGCGACCAGCGCCAGCAACATCCCATATTGGCGCATGTTGCCTTTCAGATAGCTGGCAGCACCCGGCGTTTTAGCCATTGCAGTATCGGCCATAGCTTACCCCTTCCCGACGGTGGTTTTTGTGCGCGCGTTGGCAGTGTCTGCGGCCATGATTTTTTCCATGATCCGTTCCTGACTGGCTTCCGACTTGGTCAGTTCGCCGACAAAGGTGCCTTTGTTCATGACATAGATCCGGTCGCACATACCCAGAAGTTCCGGCATTTCGGACGAGATCATGATGACCGCACGGCCCTGGTCGGCAAGCTGGTTGATAATGGTATAAATTTCGAACTTCGCACCCACGTCGATGCCGCGTGTCGGTTCGTCAAGGATCAGCACATCCGGGTCGGTGAACAGCCATTTGGCCAGAACCACCTTTTGCTGGTTGCCGCCCGACAGGTTCACCACCTTCTGGAACACTGTTGGTGTGCGGGTACGCAGTGCCTGCCTGTAGTCCTCGGCCACCTTGCGTTCCTTGTTCTGGTCGATCACCCCGCGCGACGACACAGCGTTCAGGTTCGCCATCGTGGTGTTGCGCAGGATCGTGTCCTCAAGAACTAACCCCAGCGCCTTGCGATCTTCGGTCACATAGGCCAGCCCCGCATCGATGGCGCCCGGCACAGAGGACAGATCGGCAGGCTTGCCACCGATCGTCACGTCGCCACTGATCTTCTGACCCCAGGATTTGCCGAACAGGCTCATCGCGAATTCGGTCCGGCCCGCCCCCATCAGCCCGGCGATGCCGACGACCTCTCCCCTGCGGACCTGCATGGAGATATTTCGGATGACATGGCGGTCGGCATGGACTGGGTGATACACGTTCCAGTCTTTCACCTGAAACAGGACCTCGCCGATCTTCTGCACCCTGTCGGGATAGCGGTGTTCCATGTCACGCCCCACCATGTCGCGGATGATGCGCTCTTCCGTGATCTCGGCGCGTTCGATGTCCGATACCGTGGCGCCGTCGCGCAGCACCGTCAGCCGGTCGGCCACACGCGACACCTCGTTCAGCTTGTGCGAGATCAGGATCGAGGTGATGCCCTGCTTTTTCAGTTCCAGCAGCAGGTCCAGAAGCTTCTGGCTGTCGTTTTCCTGAAGTGCCGCCGTAGGTTCGTCCAAAATCAGCAGCCGCACCTTCTTGGACAGTGCCTTGGCGATTTCCACCAGTTGCTGCTTGCCGACACCCAAACTGTCGATGGACGTTTGCGGGCCTTCAGACAGACCCACCTTGGCAAGCAGCCCTTCGGTGCGGCTGTAGGTTTCCGGCCAGTCGATGCGACCGCCTTTGGTGATCTCGTTCCCCAGAAAGATATTCTCGGCGATGGAAAGAAGCGGCACCAGGGCAAGTTCCTGATGGATGATGATGATCCCCTTCGCCTCGCTGTCGTGGATCCCGCCAAAGCGGGCGAGTTCGCCATCGTAGTGGATTTCGCCATCGTAGCTGCCATGCGGATAGACACCGGACAACACCTTCATCAGCGTGGATTTTCCGGCACCGTTTTCACCGACCAGCGCGTGAATTTCGCCGGGCATCACCGACAGGTTCACGTTGTTCAGCGCCTTGACTCCAGGAAATGTCTTAGTGATGCCGCGCATCTGAAGGATGGGGGTCATGTCGCGCATCCGTCTGGAAACCGGGGAAATTGGCCCCGCCGCGACAGGCGGCAGGGCCGGAAGTCACAAGGCTTACTGCAGGTCTTCGGCCTTGATATAGCCGCTGTCCACAACAACAGCCTGATAGTTGGTCGCATCGACCGGCACCGGCACCAGCAGGTAGGACGGCACGACCTTGACCCCGTTGTTGTAGGTTTCGGTATCGTTGATTTCCGGCTCGCCGCCGCCCAGCAGGGCATTGACCATGCCGACGGTCACGCGGGCCAGTTCGCGGGTGTCCTTGAACACTGTCGAATACTGCTCTCCCGCGATGATCGACTTGACCGACTGCACCTCTGCGTCCTGACCCGTCACAATCGGCATCGCCAGATCGCCCGAGCCATAGCCAACACCCTTGACCGAGGACAGGATGCCGATGGACAGCCCGTCATAGGGCGACAATGCGCCGTGCAACTGCTTGTCCGAATAGTTGGCGGACAGCAGGTTATCCATGCGGGCCTGCGCAACTGCGCCGTCCCAGCGCAGGGTGCCAACTTGATCCATGCCCATCTGGCCGGACGGGATGGCAATCTCGCCCGCGTCGATCATCGGCTGAAGCACCGACATCGCGCCGTCATAGAAGAAGAAGGCGTTGTTGTCGTCGGGCGAGCCGCCGAACAGTTCCACATTCCAGGGCTTCACGTCCGGGAAGCGTTCCTTCAGCCCCTGCACAAGGCTGTTGGCCTGAAGCACGCCAACCTGAAAGTTGTCGAAGGTGGCGTAGTAATCGACATTGCCGCTGTCGCGGATCAGTCGGTCATAGGCGATGACCTTGATGCCGGAGGCAGCAGCGTTTTCCAGCGCGTTCGACAGGGTCGTGCCGTCGATGGCCGCGATCACAAGCACATCGACGCCCTTGGTGATCATGTTTTCGATCTGGGCCAGCTGGTTCGGGATGTCATCCTCTGCATATTGCAGGTCGGTGGCATAGCCCGCTTCCTCGAACAGCTTGACCATCGATTCCCCGTCGGAAATCCAGCGCGACGAGGATTTCGTCGGCATGGCGATCCCGACAGAGCCTTTATCCTGGGCAAACGCGGCACCGGCCAGCGCAGAAGCCCCGATCGCCAGAGTGGCGACGAGCGATTTGAACGTCATGAAGTCCTCCCATTCGCGGTGGTCGGCGCGTTTTCTTTTGCCGCTTCATCCGCACGCAGTGTTTCAGCAGGGTCGACTCGCGTCGCCCACCGGAACGATAGGCCATTGCCACATATCGCACAAATATCATATTCAACTTTATTCATACCCAAAAAGATATGCTTTTCCATGCCAGAACACCCCGCCCGACCTGATCGCAGCACCGAACTTTTCGTGCTGCGTGCGCCTGACCTTCGGTTAACTCATTTCCGATTGATCGCCGCCCTTTCCGAAACTCGAAATCTTGGCAAGGCCGCAGAGATGCTGGGGATTTCGCAACCTGCGGCCAGCCGCCTGTTGGCCGAGGCGGAAACGACCGTCGGAGCATCGATCTGCACAAGATTGCCACGTGGTGTCGAAATGACCCGGTTGGGGCAGATGCTGGCCCGCCGCGCCGGAAATCTGTTACTGGAACTTCGTGATACTGCCCGTGAGATCGCGGAACTGCGAAATGGCTCCGCCGGAACGGCTTCGGTGGGTGCAGTGACGGGGGGCGCAATCGGCTTTCTTGTGCCGGCGATCCAGCAACTGATGGCCGTCTCGCCGCATGCTGACGTAACGGTTGATGTCAGCCCGAGCGATGTTCTGGTGCGTGATCTTCTGGCCGGAAGACTGGATTTCGCGCTTGCCCGCGTTCCCGCAGTATCAGAAAGCAGCGACATTGTTGTGGAACCCGGTCTGCCTGAGGCTGTGGTTCTGATGGTGCGCCGCGATCATCCGCTGTCTGCGGCCCCCATGCTGGATCTTGCGGACCTGCGGCATCATCACTGGATCATGCAGTCGCCGGGGACGCCGATCCGCAATGCCGTCGACGCCGCTTTTCGTGACCGGGGCATCGAGCAGCCGAGGACGGTTACCAATTCCACCTCGCTTCTGGTGACAATCGCCATGGTGTCTAGTTCCACCGCCATTGCGCCCGTTGCGCGCGAGGTTCTGGATTTGCTCAGCGGATCGGCGGTCGCAGCCCGCTTTACGGATCTGCCGCTCCCCGAGCCAATCACCATAACCCCCTATCACCTTTTAACTGCGCGGCACCGCACCCTGTCGCCGCTGGCCGACCGCCTGCGGTTGCTGGTCAGCGCGGAACTGTCCCGTCGCTAGCATCTGCCCGCTGCTTCTCGACCTCCACCCGCGGGGCGGATATAGGACGGATCACGCGGGCGTGGCGGAATGGTAGACGCATGGGACTTAAAATCCCTCGGGCGAAAGCCCATGCCGGTTCGAGTCCGGCCGCCCGTACCATGTGGAACAGCACATCTGCGGCGACTCGTATCGCTCACGAAACCAGTGTGATCAAATGTGCCTAGCGGCGCGGGCTTGACCCCTTGCCGTCACAAGGTGCTTAATAACAAGGCAGATCAATCTAGGATTGCGTCGCATCCCAAAGAGTTATTGCAAATAAGCTTCGTCGCAGATATGAGAATGAACGTTCATTTACATATCCGCCCCGCATCATGTCTGCCCCACAGCAAAGATCTGCCCCACAAGGCCAGCCGCCCGTTTCCGCCGATGTGCGGACCGGAGAGATTCTGGATCGGATCAAAGCCGTTTTCGCGGCACGGGGATTTGACGGCGCATCGATGCAGGATCTTGCACGCGCCGCCGGGATGAGCGCGGGGAACTTCTATCGCTATTTTCCGTCCAAGCTCGCCATCATCGCCGCATTGATCGAACGCGACATGTCGGAGATCGACGCGGATTTCCAGTTGATCATGGCAGCCCCCGATCCACGCGCGATCTTTCGGACGGCCTTTGAATGGCATCTGACCGAAAGTGACCCGCACAAGGCCCCTCTCTGGGCCGAGATCGAGGCGGCATCAGCGCGCGAGCTTGAACTGGGCCGTATCGCGCTGACCATGCAGAATGGCATTTCCCGGGTTATCATCGCCCTTTTTGCCAGGATCGCCGATATCAGCGAGGAGGAAGCGCGCCAGCGTTTCGATGCGCACGCCCGGCTGCTGATGCTGCTGGTCAAGGGCAACTGTTCGCAGGCAAACTGCCTGGCGATTCAGGCCCAGCTTGATGGGGGCGATACGCCCGACAATTCCGATCTGGTCGCGCTGTCGATGCGCGTCTTCGACCAGATCGTCGCAGAAATCGCGGGTGACATGCCTGCCACCAAACGGGAACCGCAGAAATGACCCGCCGCTTTCGCCTGAATAATCAGCCCGGCATCGTCCGCCCCGTCGTATTCGCGCTTGCCGCGCTTGCCGCGCAACCGCTGATCGCCCAGGAAACAGCCGAAAAAACGCCGGAAGCCACGACAGAGGCCGCCCCGGCATCTCTTCCGGCAATCAGCGTCGACAAGGTGGTGAAAACACCGCTTCGCGACCGCGTCTTTGCCACCGGATTGGTCGCCGCCGCAGAAGAAGTGCAGGTGCAGCCCCAGATCGAGGGGCAGGCCATCGACGCGATCGAGGTCGAGGTCGGTGACAAGGTCGAACAGGGACAGGTTTTGGCCCGGCTGTCGGATGCGGCGCTGACCCTGCAACGGACGCAGGCTCTGGCAGCGTTGGCCAGCGCCGATGCCGCGATTGCACAGGCCGGCGCACAGTTGCTTGAGGCGCAATCGGCGGCAGATGAGGCGATCCGTGTGCGGGACAGGACCGTTTCGTTGCGCGATCAGGGCTCGGCCTCGCAGGCTGCTGCCGATCAGGTTGTCGCGGCGGCCACCTCGGCCTCGGCCCGCGTTACCGTTGCACGGCAGGGTTCGGCCGCAGCACAGGCCCAGAAAGCCCTAGCTGAGGCACAGATTGCCGACATCGACCTGAAATTGAAACGGACACAGGTCACGGCGCCTGTTTCAGGGGAAATCGTGGCGCGGAACGCGCAGATCGGATCCATCGCCAGTGCGGGGGCGCAGCCGATGTTCACCATTGTGCGTGACAACCTGCTGGAATTGCGCGCAGATGTGGCCGAACAGGATGTGCTGCGACTGCAATCGGGGCAGGCCGCCAGCCTGAGTGTGGTAGGGTTGCAGGACCCATTGCAGGGGACGGTAAGGCTGGTCGAACCCACGGTGGATACAGTTACCCGCCTTGGCCGGGTTCGTATTGCCATAGACGCAGGGGCAACACTGCGGACCGGCATGTATGCCGAAGCGGAAATCCTTGTCGCGGAAAAGACAACGCTTGCGGTTCCGGTGACGGCGGTTTCGCGCACCGAGGGCACACCCGCGATTCTGCGTGTCGATGCTGAAGGCAAGGTCGAGCGGATCGAGGTTACCACAGGCATCCGCGACGCGGGGATGGTCGAGGTTTCGGGCGACATCAACGAAAACGACAGCATCGTGTCCCGTGCCGCAGCCTTTGTTCGCCCCGGCGACAGGATCAACCCCATCGCCGCCGAAACCGGCGATGCGGTGAACTAGGAGGTTCGGCATGAATTTCTCGGCCTGGTCGATCCGCAACCCGGTTGCGCCCCTTCTTGCCTTTTTCCTGCTGATGGTGCTGGGTTGGGGGGCGTTCAAGGCACTGCCCATCACCCGTTTCCCGAACATCGACGTGCCGCTTGTCGCGGTCAGCGTTGCACAGCCGGGTGCCGCCCCGGCAGAGGTTGAAACCCAGATCACCAAGGAAGTCGAGGATGCCGTGGCGGGCATCACCGGGGTCAAGAACGTCACCTCGACCGTGTCCGATGGCCTGTCGACCACGGCGGTCGAATTCCGTATGGAAATTGCGACCGACAAGGCCGTGCAGGACGTGAAGGATGCCATCGACCGCATCCGTGGCGATCTTCCGCCGGATGTGGAAGCCCCTATCGTGTCTCGGATCGATGTCGAGGGGCAGGCGATCCTGACCTATGCGGTATCCGCGCCAAACCGCACGCTGGAAGAACTGTCCTGGTTCGTGGATGACACGCTGACACGCGCGCTTCAGGGCCGCACCGGTATCGGGCGGGTCGACCGCTACGGCGGGGTCGACCGCGAAATCAGGGTAGAGCTTGATCCCGTCAAGCTTGGCAGTTTCGGGATCACCGCGCTTCAGGTCAGCCAGCAGATCGCGTTGACGAATGCCAATGTCGGATCAGGCAAGGCGGAACTGGGCGGGGGCGAACAGTCGATCCGCACCCTGGGCAACCGCGATACGGCCGAGCAGCTGGCTGCCACCACCATCTCCCTGCCTTCCGGGCGCTTCGTGCGCCTGACCGATCTGGGCGAAGTTCTGGACAGCTATGAGGAACCCAAATCCTTCGGTCGCCGCGAAGGTCAGGACATCGTCGTCTTCTCTGTCTATCGCTCCAAGGGCGCGTCGGAGGTCTCTGTGGCCGAAACCACCGCTGCCGCACTGGAAGAGGTCAGCGCGAAATATCCCGATGTGACCATCGAACTGATCGATGATGCGGTCTACTATACGCGCGGGAATTATGAGGCCGCCCTTCACACCCTGCTGGAAGGGGCGTTGTTGGCCGTTCTGGTTGTGCTGGCCTTCCTGCGCAACTGGCGTGCCACGTTGATTTCGGCTGTGGCGTTGCCGCTTTCGGCTGTCCCGACCTTCTGGATCATGGACATGATCGGCTTTTCGCTGAACCTCGTGTCCTTCCTGGCGCTGACATTGGCGACCGGTATCCTTGTCGACGACGCCATTGTGGAAATCGAAAATATCGCGCGCCACATCCGCATGGGGAAAACCCCCTATCGTGCGGCAATCGAAGCTGCGGATGAAATTGGCCTGGCCGTGATTGCAACCACGATGACCATCGTCGCCGTGTTTGTGCCGGTCAGTTTCATGCCCGGTATTCCGGGACAGTATTTCCGGCAGTTCGGGTTGACCGTGGCGATTGCGGTGCTGTTTTCACTGCTGGTGGCGCGGCTTATCACGCCCATGATGGCTGCCTATCTGATGCGGACAGAGGAACCGAAGCTGCCCACATGGGCCGGGCTTGCGCTGCGTGCGGCCGTGGCGGGGATCGCCGCCTGGCTGGCGCTGTCCTTTGGCCCCGTTGCAGCCGCAGTGGTGGGCCTTGTCGCCCTGTTGCTGTCCGGCCCGGTATTCCGGTTCCTGTCGCAGCCGCTGCATGCGGACCACCACGACGGATTCATCATGCGGGGCTACATTTGGCTGGTGCGCCATACCACCGCCATGCCCCGTCTGTTCGGATCCCGGTTCCGCTTTCCCGCCTATTACCTGACGTTCGTCGTGGCAGTCGGGGTCGTGATCGTGTCTGTCCAGCTTATGCTTCAGGTGCCGGGCAACCTGTTCCCGCCGGATGATGAAAGCCGCTTTGCGATTTCTGTCGAATTGCCGCCCGGATCGACACTGGACCAGACTGCGGAAACCACCGAGCAGATGCGTCAGGCGATTGTCGATATTCCGGGCATCGAGAATATCCTCGTCATCGGCGGATCGTCCCCGCTTGGCGACCGCGATGTGCGCCGCGCGAACATGCTGGTGCTTCTGGAGAAACGCGATGTGTCGCTGGAACGCAAGCTTCTGGAAATCGGGGCGGCGATCCCCGGGTTGAGAACGATGCTGCCCGAAGTCGAATCCGAGGGCCGCACCCAGCCCCAGGTAGAGGTGGAGGCGCAGGTTTTCGAACGTCTGGCCCAGATCCCCGACATCCGCGCCTTCAAGCTGGGGGGGCCGGGCGCAGGCGGCAGGCCGGTTTCGTTCAACGTGCTGTCCGCCGACGAGGATGACCTGAACGAAGCCATAGGCATGATCGAAAACGCACTTGCGGATGAGCCGCTGCTCGCAAACATTTCGACCGAAAGCACCCTGCCCCGCCCGGAAATCCAGATCACCCCCCGCACGGACGAGGCCGCCCGTCTGGGCGTGACCACCCAGGCCATCGCCGCCACGCTGCGCGTGGCAACGATCGGGGACTACGATTCCCAGCTGGCGAAACTGTCGGCAGACAACCGGTTGATCCCGGTGCGTGTGCGCCTGAACGATGCGGCCCGTGCGGACATCGACCGCATCGGTGCGCTGAAGGTGGCGACGGCAACGGGTGCGATGGTGCCGCTTTCCGCCGTGGCTGAAATCACCGTGGCCGAAGGGCCCGCCACCGTGAAACGTCTGAACCGGCAACGCGTGGCCACCGTCGGTGCCGACCTGCCGGTCGGGGTGCCGCTGGACAGCGCCACCCAGCGGTTCACCGAAATCGTCGCGGGGCTGACCCTTCCGTCCTCTGTCACCGTCAAGCCATCCGGCGATGCGGAAATTCAGGCGGAACTCGTCACCAGTTTCGTCAATGCCATGGTGATGGGCCTGATGCTGGTGCTGACCGTCCTGATCCTGCTGTTCCGTTCGGTGATCCAGCCCTTTACCATCCTGCTGTCGCTGCCGTTGGCCATCGGCGGTGTGGCGGCGGCGCTGATCCTGACGCAGAATCCGCTGTCGATGCCCGTTCTGATCGGCATCCTTATGCTCATGGGCATCGTGACCAAGAACGCCATCCTGCTGATCGATTTTGCGATCGAGATGCGGGCCCGCGGCATGAACCGTATTGCCGCGGTGGTCGAGGCCGGTCACAAGCGGGCGCGTCCCATCGTAATGACCTCGATTGCGATGTCGGCGGGGATGCTGCCATCTGCCCTCGGCGTGGGCGAAGGCGGCACGTTCCGCGCGCCCATGGCCACCGCGGTGATCGGCGGTATCATCGTTTCGACCGTGCTCAGCCTTGTCGTCGTCCCGGCCTTCTATCTGATCATGGATGACCTCAGCAGGCTCGTCGGCATGATTTTCGGCCAACTGATCGGCAAGAAAGACGAAGAGCCGGAGCCGGTCGATACTGATGCCCTTGCCCGGACGGTGGCCGAAACGGGAACCGAGGTTTCCGCCCTGCGGCAGCGTCTGGCAGAGCTGGAAACAGCAGCCAAGACGATCGGCGCCCGTCATGCGGCAGAATAGCGTTCAGGGGGACAGGTCGGCTGGACCTGCCCCCTGAACCGGCGGGCTTGACGGCGGGACGTGGATCGTGAAGCTTGCGCCGCATGTTTCCGTTCCGTGATCACAACCCGTCGCGCGGCACTCCGATCATCACCTATGTGCTGATCGCGCTGAATGTGCTGGTCTTTTTCTATACACTCGCCCAGTCCCAGACAGAGGCGATGCTGCTGGCCTTTTACGACGACTGGGCGATGATCCCGGAAAAGGTCACGCAGGGCCAGGACCTGCATTCGGTGTTAAGCTCCATGTTCCTGCATGGCGGGTGGGCCCATCTTGGCGGCAACATGCTGTTCCTGTGGATCTTCGGCGACAACATGGAAGACGAAATGGGCCATGTGGGCTTTCTGCTGTTCTATTTGCTGGGCGGACTGGCGGCGGCGGCCACACATGTTCTTGCCGATCCTGCATCGCCCATTCCCACGGTCGGGGCCTCGGGTGCCATCGCGGCGGTGATGGGGGGCTACC
>JBOFCO010000101.1:0-5002 GCA_051646105.1 Paracoccaceae bacterium | reverse complement strand
GTGGCGCCGGAGAAGGTGAAGGGGCTGCGCACGCCGGGAATGCCGCCGGGGGCGATCTGCATCGCGCGGGCGCGGATTTGCGGATCGGCAAAAACCTCTGCCAGATCGTTGATCGGCCCGGCAGGCACGCCCGCCGCTTCACATGCCGTCAGGACGGCGGCCTTGGTCATCGCCGTCAGGGCAGGCGAGAGCGCCCTTGTTACAGCATCACGGTTTTCCACACGCCCGGCATTTGTGGCATAGGCGGCCACATCGGCCAACAAGCGCAGACCCGCGACATCGCAAAACCTGCGGAACTGGGCATCGTTGCCGACCGCGACGATCACCCAGCCGTCAGAGCAGGCAAAGACCTGATAGGGCACAAGATTGGGGTGGGCGTTGCCCAGCCGCTGCGGGGCGGTGCCGGTGGCCAGATAGTTCATCGCCTGATTGGCCATGATCGCGGTCGCCACATCCAGTAGTGCCATGTCAATATGCTGCCCACGCCCGGTTCGCCCGCGCTGTACCAGCGCGGCAAGGATTGCGGTTGCTGCATAAACGCCGGTGAACACATCCGTCACCGCCACGCCGACCTTCTGCGGTTGTCCATCAGGATCGCCGGTCACGGACATCAGCCCCGATATGCCCTGAATGATGTAATCATACCCGGCCCGCGCCGCATAAGGTCCATCCTGCCCGAAGCCGGTGATCGAACAATAGACCAGGCGAGGGTTCAGCGCCGACAGGCTGCTGAAATCCAGCCCGTATTTCCGCAACCCGCCAACCTTGAAATTCTCGATCACCACATCGGCGGTGGCGACCAGAGCCCGCACCTTTTCCTGCCCCTCTGCCGTGCTGAAATCGGCTGTGACCGACCGCTTGCCGCGGTTGCAGGCATGGAAATAGGCGGCAGAGCGTTCGCCCCCGGCATCGATGAACGGCGGTCCCCAGCGGCGGGTGTCGTCACCTTCGGGGGCCTCCACCTTGATCACGTCCGCGCCCAGATCGGCCAGTGTCTGCCCGGCCCATGGTCCCGCCAGAATCCGAGCCAGTTCGATGACACGGATGCCCTCAAGTGGCGCGGAAGGGAGGTTGGCCATGTCAGTTCGCGGCCAGCGCTTCATCCAGAAGTTTGGCAAAATCCTCGTAGGCCATATTCTGATGCTTGGTGCCATTGATGAAGAAGGTCGGCGTACCCTCTACCCCGTCGGCAGCCATGTTCTTTTCGAACCGTTCGACAAGCGCCTTTGCCGTTGCCTCATCGTTCAGGCATTGGTCCAGCGCCGCATTATCCAGACCGGCAGACAGACCAATCTTGCGCAGGTTGCCGATGATCGCCGTGGCATCACTGCCATCACCGATCCATTTCTGCTGCTGCGACATGATCATGTCTGCAATGCCGAAATACCGCATGTCGCCACCGCAGCGGGCGACAATCGCCGCCCATAGACCAAAGCGGTCGAAATACACCTCGCGCAGTTCGAACCGGATCTTGCCGGTGTCGATATAGTTCGCCTTGATCTGGGGATAGACCTCGGTATGGAAACGCGCGCAATGCGGGCAGGTAAAGGACGCATATTCGACCACGGTCACCTTGGCATCGGCGGCCCCGATCGAGAAATCCTTCAGGTCGGCCGGGGTCACCGCAGTGGTGGTTTCGGTTTCGGTCTGTGCACCTGCCAGACCGGCAGCGACGCTTGCGCCGACAGCGGCGGCAAGGGCGATGGCGCGGCGGCGCGAAAGGGTGAATGTCATCGGCGATTTTCCTTCTTTTCTTGCCGTGTCAATATGTTGCTTCCCAGAAGTGCCAATGCGGCACGCAGCCCTTCATCGGCAACCGGGGCGGTGGTTTCAGAGACCGCTGCGCTGACTGCGGCGCTGGGCGGCGGTGTTTCACGCGTGGATGTCGCATAGGCAAAGGCGACCTGCGTTTCGGCAAAGCCCTGCGGAGATGTCTGGGTGACGCGGATGCGGGAAATGGCGTTGTAGCCATAGCAGGCATTCACCCTGTCCCGCAATTGCGGAAGACGCATCTGCACCATTGGTGCCACCGCACCAGAACACAGCAGCGTAAGCGTTGCACCCAGCCCGCCCTCCCGGGCATAGGAAACCTTGACCGGTTGCGCCATTTGCGCAATGACCTCGCCCGCGATTTCCGGCCAATGGGTCAGCAGCCGCGTTACGGCGAAACCCCGTGCCTCTCCCGCTGCGCGCAGCCGGGATGCCAGCAGACCGGCGGCCTGTTCAAAGCCTTTGCCCCGGCGTTTCGGGGGGCCCTGTTCCGTCGTGGCGGTGATGTCTGTTCTTTCACGCATCGGTGCCTATTCTAGTGCAGGCGCGGCGATGCGCCAGAGGAATGGCAGTCGAGGTTCTGAACATTGCGTGAAAACGGCATCTCGTCTGCTCTTCTGGCTTGGTATGACCGGTACGCGCGGGTGATGCCCTGGCGTGTTTCGCCACAGGACCGCGCGGCGGGGGTGAAACCTGATCCCTATTTCATCTGGCTGTCTGAAGTGATGCTGCAACAGACAACCGTTGCGGCGGTGCGCGACTATTTCCGCCGCTTCACCGACCGCTGGCCGACGGTTGCCGATCTGGCGGCGGCTGCGGATGCCGATGTAATGGCAGAATGGGCGGGCCTTGGCTATTACGCCCGCGCCCGCAACCTGCTGAAATGCGCCCGCGCCGTCATGGCCGCTGGCGGGGTTTTTCCCGATACGGTCGAAGGGTTGCAGGGCCTGCCCGGCATCGGGCCCTATACGGCGGCGGCGGTGGCGGCGATTGCATTCGACCGGCCCGCCGTGGTGGTCGACGGAAATGTCGAACGGGTGATGGCGCGGCTTCACGCTGTGGAAACGTCCCTGCCCGCTGCCAAGCCCGAACTGGTGGCACTGGCCGCAGCGCTGACCCCGCAGCAGCGCCCCGGCGACTACGCACAGGCGGTTATGGATCTTGGTGCAACGATCTGCACGCCGCGCAATCCCGCCTGTGGCATCTGTCCGGTGATGGATTATTGCCGTGCAAGGACTGCGGGCATCGCTGCCGACCTGCCTCGCAAGACACGAAAGGCAGCAAAGCCTGTGCGGCGCGGCGTGGTTTGGGTGGTGGTGCGCGATGACGGTGCCACACTGCTGGAAACCCGGCCCGAGCGAGGGCTGCTTGGCGGGATGCCCGGCTTTCCCGGTGACGGCTGGGACGGGGCAGGCGGCGATTCCCCCGTGGCCGCTGACTGGCATGGCGTGGGAGAGGTGCGTCATACTTTTACCCACTTCCACCTGATACTCGACGTTCTGGTGGCGCAGACTGCCGGCAATCCGGATCGCGGTGCATTCGTTGCAGGTGCCGATTTCCGTCCGGCTTCCCTGCCCACGGTGATGCGGAAAGCTTATTCCCTTGCGCATGGGTATCTGCAACGCTGTGCCATGGCCGGAGAAGGGCGCAAAGCGCAAGAAGGTTGATGTCATGAGTCCCATCCACGACCTGTCCGGCCTGAAACAGGCGCTGCCATTCTGGATTTCCCTGCTGACCGTGCCGGTGATGATGATCGCCGCGCTTGTTGGCGGCTGGGCGGTGCTGTTGCCGCCTTTGTTCACCTGGATCCTGTTCGACATTCTGGATACCGCGTTGGGCACGGACGAAAGCAATGCCGATCCGGGCACGCCGGATGACGATCTTTACTGGTATCGTCTTGTCACGCTGATCTGGTTCCCGGTGCAGTTCCTGCTGCTCTGCTGGCTGCTGTGGTATGTGCCACGCGCCGATCATCTGGGAGTGGTGGAGCGCATTGCGCTGTTCTTTGGCATGGGAATCATCACGGGCGCCATCGGCATCGTTTATGCGCATGAGCTGATGCACCAGAAAAACAGGCAGGAACGCTGGCTGGCCGACCTGTTGCTGGCAACAGTCCTCTATTCGCATTTCCGGTCCGAACATCTGCGCGTGCATCACCTCTGGGTCGGTACACCGCGCGATGCCGTCTCTGCGCGCTACAACGAAGGGTTTCACGGATTTTTCGGTCGCGTCCTGCGCGACGCGCCCCGGTCGGCCTTTATGGCCGAACGCATGATGCTGGGCAGACGCGAATTGCCCGTGTGGCATCTGTCGAACCCGTTCTGGATCTATGCAGTATTGCAGGCAGGAATGCTTTTGCTGGCACTGATGCTTGGCGGCTGGCAAGGACTGGCGCTATTCATCTGGCAGGCAGTGGTGGCCATCTGGCAGCTTGAACTGGTGAATTACATCGAACACTACGGCCTGACCCGCCGCTATCTGGGCGAGGGGCGGTATGAACATGTGCTGCCGCGTCATTCGTGGAACTCGGCGCATATGGCGTCGAACTGGTTCCTGATAAACCTGCAACGCCATTCAGATCACCACTACAAGCCTGACAGGCGCTTTCCGCTGCTTCAGACCTATGATCAGGAAGAAGCGCCGCAGCTGCCGCATGGCTATCCGCTGATGGCAGCCGTCGCCATGGTGCCGCCGCTGTGGCGGCGCGTCATGAACCCTAAGGTGCGCGACTGGCGACGCCAGCACTATCCTGATGTGGCGGACTGGAAACCCTACAACACCGGCAGCCTGCCGATGCCAAAGGGATCGATACCGGGGGAGGAAGCGGCCTAGCGGTCGCCTTCTACGTGCCGCTCAGTCCTGTGCGCGGCCCTGATAGGACAGATCGTCGGTATTGATGACGATCTTCGTCCCCGCGCCGATATGCGGCGGAACCATCACACGAACCCCGTTCGAGCACATGGCTGGCTTGTAGGATGACGATGCCGTCTGCCCCTTCACCACCGGCTCGGTTTCGGTGATCTCGACCGTGACCTTCTGCGGCAGTTCAATGGCGATGGCGGCGCCGTCGTATGTTTTCAGGAACACCTTCAAACCGTCGGTCAGGAACACCTTGCTGTCGCCGACCACATCGGGGTGAACGCTGATCTGTTCATAGGTTTCCGGGTTCATGAAGTGGAAGCCTTCGCCATCCTCATACAGGAAATCGTATTCCCGTTCGTCGACATTGGCC
>JBOFCO010000118.1:0-25240 GCA_051646105.1 Paracoccaceae bacterium | reverse complement strand
GGCCGTGTTCCGGTGCCGCCCGCCCGCGCGGCGCTGGTCGCCACCCTGAGTGCGGGCAAGGCCCCCGATGCAGCGGCCCCGTGGATCGGGTTGCGCAGCGAAGAAGAAATGCAGGCCCGCATGGCGGCGCTTATGGAAGACGCCGCCACCCCGCCCGTTGCGGCCGAGGAAGTTGCCCTGCTGGAAGCGATATTGACACTTGCCGCCCCCTGCCCGAAGGCGCTGGCGCGGGTCAAGGATATGGCCCGTGACTTCCCCGCCCTGCGTCTGCCCGCCGAAAGGCTGAAGGCGCGGCTGGGTGCGATGGCGGCGCGGGGCATCGAGGTGGAATCCCTGGATTTCGAGGCCAGCTATGGCCGCACCACGCTGGAATATTACGATGGCTTCGTTTTCGGCTTCTATGCCGAAACCCGCCCCGACCTGCCCCCCGTGGCCTCTGGCGGGCGCTACGATGCGCTGACGGCCCGCCTTGGTCGTGGCGCGTCGATCCCGGCGGTGGGCGGCGTGATCCGTCCCGGCCTGACCCTGGAACTGAGGGGCGCGGCATGACGCTGAAACTCGGCATCCCGTCCAAGGGCCGGTTGATGGAACAGTGCTTCGACTGGTTCGGTGCGCGTGGGGTGACGTTGTCCCGGTCGGACGATGTCCGCGAGTATGCCGGACAGGTCCTTGGCGTGGACGGTGTGGAACTGGTGCTGCTGTCGGCGGGGGAAATCCCGCGCGAGCTGGCAGCGGGACGCATCCACCTTGGCGTCACCGGCACCGATCTGGTGCGCGACCGGCTGGCCGACTGGGAAACAGAGGTCGCAGAACTGGCACTGCTGGGGTTTGGCCATGCCGATCTGATCATCGCTGTCCCCGCCTGCTGGACCGATGTCGAGACCCTTGACGATCTGGATGCCGCCGCCGCCGCGTTCCGCGCCGTGCATGGGTTCCGCTTGCGCATCGCCACCAAATACCACCGCCTTGTGCGCAACTTTCTGCGCGATGCGGGCGTGGCCGATTACCAGCTTGTCGACAGTCAGGGCGCGACCGAAGGCACTGTCAAGAACCTGACGGCCGAGGCGATTGCAGACATCACCTCATCCGGGGAAACCCTGCGGGCCAATCACCTCAAGGTGCTGTCGGACGCGCTGGTGCTGCAAAGCCAGGCGACGCTTTATGCCGCGCGAGGGGCGGAGTGGGGCGATACCGCCCGCACGGCGCTGACATTGCTGGTTACGCGACTGGGCTTGCCCTCACCCGCGCTTTAGGCGTGTCGCGGTCAGCCGTCCACCCTGATCCGCGCATTCGTCGGGTCATAGGGGCTGTCCTCGACCACCACCGCATCCCATTCCTGCCGCAGCATCTTCACCTTCAGCTTCGTGCCGACCGCCGCCAGATCGGGGCGGACATAGCCCATGCCGATCTGCTTGCCGAAGGCCACGGAATACCCGCCCGAAGTCAGCCGCCCGACTTTTTCACCGTTCAGCAGGATCGCTTCCTTGCCCCAAGGATCAGTGTCCGAAGGTCCGTCGATCAGCAGGGTCACGCACATTGACCGGATGCCCAGTGCCTGCATCGCCGCCTTGCCCTGAAATTCCTTGTTCAGGTCCACAAAACGGTCAAGACCTGCCTCCAATGGCGTTGCATCGCGGCCAAGTTCGGTGCCAAAGGCACGATAGCTTTTCTCCTGACGCAGCCAGTTCTGCGCGCGGGCGCCAACCAGTTTCAGCCCGTGCTTCTCACCCGCCGCCATCAACTGGTCGAACAGGTAATTCTGCATCTCGACCGGGTGGTGCAGTTCCCAGCCAAGTTCGCCGGTATAGGCCACGCGGATCGCATTCACCGGGCACATGCCAAGTTCGATCCGCCGCGACGAAAGCCAGGGAAAACGCTTGTTCGACAGAACGGTATCCGGATCGGCATCCTTGACGATGTCCCGCAGGATGGCGCGGCTGTTCGGCCCGGCCAGCGCAAAGACACCCCATTGCGTGGTCACATCCTGAATTTCGACATAGCCGAAATCCGCCATTTTGTCAGCGGCACATTTGCGCAAGTAGTCGGCATCATAGGCTGTCCACGCGCCGGCCGACACAAGATAGTATTCATTTTCCGACAACCGGACGATGGTGTACTCCGTGCGCGTGGTGCCTGTTGCGGTCAGCGCGTAGGTCAGGTTGATACGCCCGACAGCGGGCAGCTTGTTGGTGGTGAACCAGTCAAGGAATGCCGTCGCCCCCGGCCCCGCCACGCGATGCTTGGTGAAGGCAGTCGCATCGATCAGGCCCGCAGTTTCACGGATCGCCCTGGCTTCGTCCACCGCATATTGCCACCAGCCGCCACGCCGGAAGGACCGGCTGTCATGATCGAAACCGGCAGGCGCATCGACCGGGCCGTAATAGTTCGGGCGATCCCATCCATTGACCTGCCCGAACTGCGCGCCCCGCACCCTTTGCCGGTCATAGGCGGGGCTCGTGCGCAGCGGGCGGCAGGCTTCGCGTTCCTCATCCGGGTGATGCAGGATAAAGACGTGATCGTAGCATTCCTCATTCTTCCGGGCCGCATATTCCGTCGTCATCCAGCCGCCGTAGCGCTTGGGATCAAGCGATGCCATGTCGATTTCGGCCTCGCCCTCCACCATCATCTGGGCAAGGTAATATCCGGTGCCGCCTGCCGCGGTGATGCCAAAGCTGAAACCTTCGGCCAACCACATGTTGCGCAGGCCGGGCGCGGGGCCGACAAGCGGGTTGCCGTCGGGCGTGTAGCAGATCGGGCCGTTGAAATCGTCCTTCAGCCCCACGGTTTCGGACGACGGCAGACGGTGGATCATCGACATGTATTCCGCTTCGATCCGTTCCAGATCGAGGGGGAACAGATCGGCGCGGAAGCTGGCGGGCACGTCATACAGGAACCTTGCCGGGGCGTTTTTCTCGTAAGGCCCAAGAATCCAGCCGCCCCGTTCCTCGCGCACATACCATTTGGCATCGGCATCGCGCAGCACAGGATGCTGCGGGTTGGTCTTGCGCCATTCGACCAGCGCCGGATCTGGTTCGGTGACAATATACTGGTGTTCGACCGGGATCGCCGGAATCTTGATGCCCAGCAGGCGCGCGGTGCGCTGCGCGTGGTTGCCCGTGGCCGTCACCACATGTTCGGCGTGGATTTCGAACTTTTCTTCTGCCGCCACCAGATTGCCACCGGTTTCGACCATCCGCGTGCAGGACACGATCCATTCGCTGCCCGTCCAGCGGTAGCCATCGACCTGAATTTTCCGCTCGAACGTGCAGCCGAACTGCCGGGCCCCTTTGGCCATCGCCTGCGTCACGTCGGCGGGGTTGATGTAACCGTCTTGCGGATGGAAAAGTGCCCCCTTCAGATCTTCGGTACGGACCAGCGGCCAGCGCTCCTTTATCTCCTTGGGCGACAGGAATTCGTGATAGACCCCGGCGGTTTCCGCGACCGAGGAATAGAGCATGTATTCGTCCATCCGTTCGTCGGTCTGCGCCATGCGCAGGTTGCCGACCACATAGAAACCGGGATTCAGGCCGGTTTCCGCCTCCAACCCCTTGTAGAAATCGACGCTGTATTTGTGGATGTGCGTCGTCGCATATCCCATGTTGAACAACGGCAGCAGACCCGCCGCGTGCCAGGTGGAACCGGCGGTCAGTTCATCCCGTTCCACCAGCATCGTGTCCCATCCCGCCTTGGCCAGATGATAGGCGATGCCGGTGCCCACCGCACCGCCGCCGACAACAAGGGCTTTGACATGGGTTTTCATCGGGCGGACTCCGGGCTGGTGGGCTGTTTGCCCATTTCTGACAGAGGCAGGATTTTCAGGAAAGGTCAGCCCGACCTGTCACGGGGAAAAAGCGACATACGGGCAGCGGTAGAGGCAGGTTGCAGACGACCCTGACCCCACCCCCGCGATGTATGCGCCTGGCGCAGGAACGAAACGGGGCGCAGCTTGCTGCGCCCCGCCGCTTTATTAATATGATCTCAGGCCAGCGCCGGTTCGGGGCCGAAATCCCACGACACGCCAAGAGAGGCCAGATAATCATCCCATGCCCCGGCCATCGCCCCCGACCAACTGTCAAGCAGCACGATTTCCTGTGTGGCACCGCTGACAGAATCCCGGATGGTGAAGATCACATCAAAGCTGCCCGCATTGTTCTGGGCATCCACACCATTGACGGTGCCGGTTTCCGTCTGAATCCTGGTAACGCTATCGATGATGATTTCCTGCCCTTCACCAATCGCTTCGAAGAACAGGCTGTCGCCCTGTCTCAGGTCGAAATCAGCGATATAGTCGACATTGCCATTGAAGCTGTCACCTTCGATATTGTCGACGAAGAATGAAAAAACATCCGCGCCGACACCGCCGAACATCAGGTCGTCCCCGGTTCCGCCGTGGATTTGATCGCTGCCCGCGCCAGCGCGGATCACATCGTTTCCGGCCAGTGCATTGATGTCATCGTCCGACCTGGTTCCCCGTAGGTTAACGTTGTCTTGGTCATCACCGAAAATAAAGGCCATTACACTTCCCCTGTTTCACTCGCGTTCCTGTTGTCCCCGGAACGACCGTACGGTTGCGCAATTTTTGCGCGATCACAACCGGCATTTATTGCCGATATGATTGTCAGTTTTGTCGATCATTTTCCAGAACTGCGGGAAGGCATAACGCGCAAAGCAATCACAAATTGCAAGGCTGCGTCTCATTCGCGCCCAAATTTTGCCGGGAAAGCAGTTTGTTCTGGTATTGAAGACAATTGTGCCAGTGCCCGAAGGATTTGCCCATGCGGACGATCATCCATTTCGTAACGAATCTCGCTCTGGTCCTGCGCAGTCTGATTCCCGTGCCGATGCGCGGCTTTGCGATTCAGGGCACTGCGGCACAGACCCTGCTTGCAATGGTTTTTGCGTCAGGTGTTCTGCTCGGGGTTGATGCCATAGATGCCTGGCCAATTGCCTCGGTCGAGTTTTGGCCACTGTCCGCGAAACTTGGCTTTCTGTTCCTGATCACCATTGCGGGCCTGCTTGCGGCGCTTGTCGGGCGGGAAAGCGGCCGCGCCGCCGAACTGCTGGTGGTGGCCTTTCTTGCGACAGGGCTTGGTGTCGCGATGCTCGACCTGTGGTGGCGGTTCGTAGCCGATACGGATAACGATGGCGGTCGCTGGTTCCTGTTCGTGATCATGGCCGGACCAGCGGCTGTTGCGTCAGCGCGCTATGTCTGGCAGGGCCGTCTTCGGCATTTGCTTCCCGCGCTTGCGATCGCAGCTACGCTCGTCGGTGCGCTGTGGATCGGCTGGCGCTACGTGCCGCATGAACCGGTTTTCCTGTCATCCGACGACACCGATGACGCGGAAGCCGAGTATGCCCGGCTCGATATCGAGGCGCTATACCTTGCCCAGTCCGACCTAATCCGGAAACAGATCGATGGCCTTCGCCCCGGAACACCTGGCAAGACAGAGCTTTTCGGCCTGCTGGTTGGCGGCACGGCGCATCAAAGCGTCTTTGCGAGCGAGGTTGAAAAGACCGGCGCCATCCTGCGTGACAGGTTCGGCGCAGAGGGTCACCTTGTATCGCTTGTCAACAGCGACGACACGCCGATGGCGCTGCCCATGGCCAACCGCGCCAACATCAAGGCCGCCCTCGGCGCGCTGGCCGAAAGGATGAACACGGATGAGGATGTCGCCCTGCTGTTCCTTACATCGCATGGCGCAAAGGAGATCTTTGCGTTGAGCCACTGGCAGGCGGGCACGAAAGACATGAGTTCGGCAGAGTTCGCCGCAATGCTGGACGAGTCCGGGTTAAGGAACCTCGTGATCGTGCTGTCGGCCTGCTATGCCGGATCGTTCATCGATGACATTCAGGCCCCCGACCGGCTTGTCATCACTGCGGCTGCCGCTGACCGTACGTCGTTCGGATGTTCGGACAATGTGGAATGGACATGGTTCGGTCAGGCTTTTTTCAAAGAGGCTTTGGCAGAAACGCGCGACTTTCGCAGCGCCTATGCCATGGCCGCCGCCCGCATAAAGCGTTGGGAATGGTTCGGGCTGGGCGGTCGTTCAAACCCGCAGATGTGGCAGGGCGGAACAATCGGTCCTGTGCTGGATCGGCTGCTGTCCGAGGAGTTTGCCCAGGCCGAAAATTGATGTCACCGCAGAAAGTCAGGGCGCCGCGGCCGGCGCCCTGTGATCATCCGTATTGCTATCAGACAAGGCTGGGTTCGGACCCGCCGTAACCCCAGCTCAGGCCCAGGTCGGCAAGATAGGCATCCCAGTCGTCGGCAAGTTCGCCCGACCAGCTGTCCAGCAGGACGATGTCCTGCGTCGCACCTGTGGCCGCGTTGCGAACCGTAAAGATCACATCATGGCCGAGTGCATTGTTCTGAAGATCGTATTCGTTGATGTCAGTGATCTCCAGACGCTCCTTGGTGACCGAAAGGACCTCGAAAATCTGCCCGCTGCCGGAATCGAGGAACTGAACGGTATCTCCCTGACGCAGGTTGAAATCGGCCAGAAAGTCAGTTCCGCCATCGGTGATTTGACCGGCGCTGAACACGAACTTGTCGGCCCCGACGCCACCCCAGACGATATCGTCACCACGACCACCGATGATCGTATCGTCGCCAGCCCCGGCGCGGATCGTATCGTCACCGCTCAGCCCGCTGATCTTGTCATCGGTATTGGTGCCCTGAAGCACGTCATCGACAACAGCTGTACCGCTGATTATTGCCATTTTGTTACCCTTCCTTTTACTGTTCCGCCCACTGTAAGCAGAACGGAAACAGTTTCGCTCAATCTTACGTAGAACACAATTCCTCCAAAGACCGCGTTACAATAATTTCGTCTACATCTTCCACGCGCCCTGACATATTCGACTAGATATGCGATTTTTGCAGCGGCGACGTCACAATCTATAGATGTGACGGTGGGTAACGATATGCGTCAAAGTATGAGCGTATGACCCGCTCAAAAGCTGCGGCGGCGTATACGCCGTTTCAAGGGCAAGTCCAAACCGCCCGGCTCCCGTCATATTCGGAGAATGATTGGCCGACCTTGCTTACAGCATACCCGGAACCACCTGATCCGGCGGGCGGTGACCATCGGCAAAGGTGCGCATGTTGATCAGAACACGCTCGCCCATCTCGATCCGGCCCTCGACCGTGGCCGATCCCATATGCGGCAGCAGCACCACATTGGGCAATCCGCGCAGGTCGGGGTTGATTTCATGCCCATGTTCATAGACATCCAGCCCGGCACCGGCGATTTCCGCACCCTTCAATCCGCGCAAAAGGGCATTTTCGTCGATCACCTCACCGCGGGATGTGTTAACCACGACGGTGGTGGGTTTCAACAGCTTCAGCCGTCGCGCGTTGAGAAGGTGAAAGGTGGACGGGGTGTGGGGGCAATTGACCGAAACCACATCAACGCGTGCAAGCATCTGATCCAGACTGTCCCAGAACGTCGCGCCAACCTCTGCCTCGACCTCGGGGCGCAACCTGCGGCGATTGTGATAGTGAATCTGCATCCCGAACACCCGCGCCCTCCGGGCCACCGCCATCCCGATCCGCCCCATCCCCAGGATGCCAAGTGTCCGGCCAGCTATACGGTTGCCCAGATGGGTCATCGGTGACCAGCCCTGCCAGGTTCCCGCCTGCATTTCCGCCAGGCCTTCCGGAACCCGCCGTGTCACGGCCAGGATAAGCGCCAGAACCATGTCGGCGGTATCGTCGGCCGAAACACCGGGCGTGTTCGAAACGGTGATCCCGCGCTGACGCGCCGTCGCCACATCGATGTGATCGACCCCCGCGCCGTAATTCGCGATCAGCCGCAGGCGCTGCCCCGCCTGCCCCAGAAGCCCGGCATCGATCTGATCCGTTACCGTAGGCACCAGTATGTCGGCGCGGCGCATGGCATCCGCCAGTTCCTCGCGGGTCATCCGGGTGTCGGGGTTGCGAAGCTCCACATCGAACAGCTCTCTCATCCGCGCTTCGATCGCCTCGGGCAGGCGTCGCGTCACGACAACACTCATACGTTCTGCTGGCATCCGGCTCTCCCGTCTACTGTTCTTCCCGCGCGGTCGGTGGCAAACTGAGCGATAGCGCGGCGGGGCACAAGCCTTGCTAGCGCAAACGGTCGGAAAGACCGGATAAAAACAGGCAATCGGGGCTGGGCATGTTTTCACGCAATATCCGGGCGATCTGCGCCGCGCTGGCGATTGCTCTTTGCACGCCGCTGGCCCGGGCAGAGGAATCCGGCAAGGGACCGGTCACCAACCTGCCGCTGCCGCGCTATGTCTCGCTGAAATCGTCCGAAGGGAATGCCAGACGCGGCCCGTCGCTTGGCCACCGGATCGACTGGGTATTCCGCCACCGCGACATGCCGCTGCGGATCACCGATGAATATGAAAACTGGCGCCGGGTCGAGGATCGCGACGGCGCGGGCGGATGGGTGCATTACACGCTGCTTTCCGGATCGCGCACCGTTCTGGTGCAGGTAAAGATAGCCGATCTGCATGCCGATGCCAGCGACAGCGCAGAAATCATCGCCAGGGCAGAGTCCGGTGTGATCGCACGGCTGGGGGCCTGTCTGCCTGATTGGTGCAGGATCAACGCCGGGGGCGAAAGCGGCTGGGTGCGCAAGACGGATATCTGGGGCGTCGATGCAGACGAACTGCGCGAATAGCGGTTCGGGCGGGCAGCCTGGGTTCTTGGCCTGCGGGACGAATCCGGATAGGTCGACCGAAATGGCCAGGCAGACGCGACCATGACCAAAGCACCAGATGACCATGGCAGATTGAACCTTGCCGCCGGGATTGCTTCCGTGGCTGTGGCCCTGTGCCTGCTGGCGCTGAAGCTTTGGGCCTATGCGGTGACATCCTCGCTGTCTGTGGCCGCATCGCTGGCCGACAACGCGCTGGATGTGATGATGTCAGGCGCGGGGCTGGCCGCGATCCTTTATGCCGCGCGTCCTGCGGATGAGGATCACGCCTTTGGCCATACCTCGGCCGAAGATCTGGCCGCTCTGGCGCAATCAGTGTTCATCACCATTTCCGCACTGGTCATCGGCTGGGCCGGTATTGCCCGGCTGCTGGCGGATGAGCCGCCCGCGCTGGCCTCTGAAACCAGCGGCATCGCACTGATGCTGGCCTCTGTCGTCATCACCTCGGGCCTTGTGCTGTGGCAACGGCATGTGGCGCGCCGCACCGGCAACCGCGTGGTGGCCGCCGACAGCCTGCACTACCTGTCCGATCTGCTGCCGACCGGCGGGGCCATCGTCTCGCTTTGGGCATCCGTGCAGTTCGGACTGACCCGGATCGACAGCGTGGTGGCGCTGGCGGCGGCGGCCATGTTGCTGGTCGGCGCGCTGCGCATCGGTCGGGGCGCGTTTGACGCGCTGATGGATCGCACCGCCGACCCCAAGATCGTGCAGGGCATCGCCGAAATCGCGGGCGGCTTTCCCGGTGTGATGGGCTTTCACGACCTTAAAACCCGCGTGGCGGGCAGCCGCGTCTTTGTGAACCTGCATATCGAACTGGACGGCGGCCAGACGCTGGACGAGGCCCACGCCATCGGCGCCGCCCTGCGCCGGGCGATCATTGCGAGGTATCCGCAGGCGGATGTGTTGATCCACAAGGACCCGGTGGGGGTGGAACGGCACCCGGAGGACCGGCGGCGGGTGTGAGGGGACTTATCTGACTTTATCTTGGCCCGGAATCATGGCCCGTAGAGCCGCCGGGCCAGCGGCCGTCGGTTGCCTGACCTTGAGCCTGTAGGGGGCAGTCACCCTTCGACAGTCCATTTCGCCCATGGATAGTGGTAGCCGTCCTGCTGTTCGGCCCGGAAAGCCTGTTCGCAATCGACGCATCGGCACCTGTAAAGTGTCGACCATTCCGCACGGTCTATTTTTTCGTCGAGGATAATGACATGGCCCGACTTTTCTTCGGCCCTCGGCAGGAAAAGATCGTAGTGCGGATAAAGCTTGCAGAAACAGTCCTGCCCAACAGCGGCAAAACGCAGCTTCCCTATCGCAAAATCCAGATAGCTTGCGTTCGGGCGCAGCATCCCGCCCAGGTCGATCCCGACCGTCCTGGTTTCTATTTGCCGTATGTGCCCGGCTACCCCTGCCAACAAAGGACGGTCACGGCTGGCAATGATCTTGTGAGACGCGGCAATGATCTCTGATGCGTCGCACGACACCAGGGCAGCGACCAGTTGCTCTGTCGTCATGCCGTATTCGCCAACCCCCGCCCCTTCAACAGCGCCTCCACCCCCGGCATCCTGCCCCGGAACGCCAGATACAGCGCCTCGGCGTCCTCGGAACCCCCTGCCGATAGCACATGCTTTTCCAGCCGCCTTGCCGTTTCCGGGTCAAACGGGTTGCCGGTTTCCTCGAACGCCGCAAAGGCGTCGGCGTCCATCACTTCCGACCACATGTAGCTGTAATAGCCGGATGAATAGCCGTCGCCGGAAAACACATGGGCAAAATGCGGCGTCGCGTGGCGCATGCGGATCGCGTGGGGCATCCCGAGGCTTTGCAGAACCTTCGCCTGCGCGGCCATCGGGTCGGCGGGCGGCTCCCCTTCGTGAAACGCCAGATCGACGAGGGCAGAGGCGACATATTCCACCGTGCCGAAGCCCTGGTCATAGGTCGATGCGGCAAGCAAACGGTCGCGCAAGGCGGCGGGCATCGGTTCCCCGGTCATGGCATGGCGGGCATGGGCATCCAGCACCTGCGGCACCTCCAGCCAGTGTTCGTAAAGCTGGCTGGGCAGTTCCACGAAATCGCGCGCGACGGATGTGCCCGCGATCGATTCATAGGTCACATCCGACAGCATCTGGTGCAGGGCATGACCGAATTCGTGGAACAGGGTGCGCGCATCGTCCCACGACAGCAATGCGGGAGTTCCCGCCGCCGGTTTGGCGAAGTTGCAGACGTTGACGACCACGGGCCGCTGTTCGCCGCCGAACTTCCGCTGCGACCGGAAGGATGAACACCACGCGCCAGACCGTTTCGACCCCCGCGCGAAATAGTCCCCGATGAACACGGCAAGGTGCTGGCCGTTGCGCGTCACCTCCCACGCCTTTGCATCCGGATGATACATCGGCACATCAACGGGCTTGAACGACAGGCCGAACAGTCTTGTCGCGCAGTCGAAGGCGGCTTCGATCATCGCATCCAGCGACAGATAGGGTTTCAGCACCGCCTCATCCAGATCGTGTTCGGCCTGACGGCGTTTCTCGGAGTAATAGCGCCAGTCCCAGGCCTCCAGACTGCCGTTGATGCCGTCTGCGTGCATCATCGCCTCGAGTATGGTGCCATCCGCTTCTGCCCGTTTCCGCGCCGGTTGCCAGACCCGCATCAGCAGGTCGCGCACGGAGGCGGGCGTCTTGGCCATTTCTGTTTCCAGCTTCCACGCGGCAAAGCTTTCATACCCAAGCAGCCGTGCCTTTTCGGCGCGCAGCGACAGGATTTCGGCAGCGTTCGCGCGGTTGTCGGTCGCGCCACCATTTTCGCCCCGTGCCACCCAAGCCTCATAAGCCCTTTCGCGCAGGTCGCGGCGGGGGGAGAATTGCAGGAAAGGCACCACCAGCGCCCGGTTCAGTGTCAGCACATGGCCGTCTTGCCCCCGCTCCTCGCCAGCGGCTTTGGCGGCGGCGATGACAAAATCGGGCAGGCCCTCCAGATCGGCCTGTGTCAGGGGCAGCGCCCAGTCGCGTTCATCGGCCAGCAGGTTCTGCGAAAACGCCGTGGACAGCACCGCCAGCCGCTCATTGATGGCCGCCAGACGGTCGCGCGCCTCTCCCCGCAATTCCGCCCCGGCCCGCACGAACCCCCGCCGCGTCAGCATCAGCAGCCGCGACTGTTCCTGGGTCAGTTTCAGGCTGTCCCGCGTTGCCCAGACCGCCGCGATACGCGCGAACAGGGCCGGATTCATGATGATCTCTGTCGAAAAGGCCGACAGCTTCGGCGCAAGGTCGCGTTCCAGCGCCTGCCGCGCATCCGTGCTGTCCGCGCCGGACAGGTTGTAAAACACCGAAAGCACCCGCCCCAGCGATTGCTCTGCTATCTCAAGCGCCTCGATCGTATTGGCAAAAGTCGCAGGTTCGGGGTTCCCGGCAATCGCCGCGATATTGGCCCGTGCCTCTGCCAGTGCCGCATCTACTGCCGGGGCGAAATCGGCGTCACGGATCGCGTCGAAAGGCGGCAAGCCGAAGGGGGTTTTCCAGTCGGACAGAAGCGGGTTGGTCATGGGCTTCTCCTTTTGCGCCAAAGATATTTCCAGCCGATGGCCGGGTCTAGTGAGCACCCATTCTCGAAGGCCAATTCTCACTTGACATTACGTACGTACATAACGTACATATAGTTATGAGCATAAAAAAGAAGGTTTGTATGCCATGAAAACCATTAACATTAGTGATGAATCCTATGCCTTCCTACAAGATGACGCAAAAGCTTTTGTGGAAACCGAGCCAGCAATGGTTTTGTCGAGGTTAATAGGTGAAGTCCTGTCCTTTCGAGCGGAAAAGGCCGAACCACATCCTATCGACAAGAAGCAAAAGGGGCCATCAACGTCGGTATTGCTATCTAAAGCGCCAAACTTGCCTGACGTAAGCCACACCGAGGTACTTGACGCGCGCATCAATGGTGCCTTCATCAAAAATCGAAGCTGGCAACATGCGCTCGTGGCAGCAGTTGATGCCGCTATTGCCGACGGTGCGGATGTCACGGAGGTTGTAGGCAGGCTAAGTGTCAAACATCTCGAGGGAACTACTGAGATGTCAGGCTACTACTTCTCCAAGGCTGCCGGCATCTCTCTTCAAGGTGCGTCAGCTAACCGCATCCTAAAACAAGTGTACAAACTTGCAGAAGCATACCATCTAGACATCGAGATAGACTGGCGCTGGTATGGGAAACCTGAAGCGGCCTACCCAGGGAAGTCAGGAAAGTTCGTCCACCCGTAATTTCCTATGAAGTCAAGTACCTGCCTTGCCCCCACCGCATCACTCATGGCCCTGCGAGCGCAGCTTCTTTTCAAGCTGGCGCAGGGCCACCGACAGGGTGATCGTCATCGTCAGATAAAGCAGGGCGACGATATTGTAAGTCTCGAAATAGCGGAAATTTCCCGCCGCCGTCACCTTGCCCAGTTGCGTGATGTCGGTGACGCCCAGCACGGAAACAAGGCTGCTGTCTTTCACCATCGCGACAAAATCGTTGCCATAGGGGGGCAGCACGGTGCGGAAGGCTTGCGGAAACACGATATGGCGAAAGCGCCGCCAGCGTGACAGGCCAAGCGCCTGCGCTGCCTCGATCTGGCCCTTGTCGACCGACAGCAATCCCGCGCGGAAGATTTCCGACAGGAACGCCGAATAGGCCACGACCAGCGCCACCACCGCACGGGCAAGCAGCGGGAAATCGCGGGTGCGGACCGGATCAAGCCCCAGCGGCCCGGTCAGCCAGTTCCACAGGGCAACCAGCGCCGGGGCCAGCACGAAGGCCACATAGAGCAGCAGCACGATGATCGGCACGCCGCGCACAACCTCGACGTACAGTCGCGCCGTTTGTCGAACCCATATCCTGCGCGACAGACCGGCCAGCGCCAGCCCCAGACCAACGGCAGATGCCCCGGCAAAGGCCGTCACCGCCACGAATACGGTGATGCCAAGCCCTTTCGACAGCGTGGCCAGAACCTGCGTATACAGCGGATCGGAAAGCACCTTCCAGAACAGGAAGCCCCCCACCGCAAGAACGATGAGAAGCCACCAGGGAAAGTCCTTGTCGGACGGCGCGGGCTGCAACGCGGCGTCAGCCGTTCATCTTGTAGTCAAGGAACCACTTCTTGTTCAGCGCATCCAGCGTGCCGTCATCTTTCAGCGACTTGATCGCCGCATTGACCGGCGCAACCAGATCGGAACCCTTCGGGAAGATGAACCCGAAATCCTCGGCCCCCAGCTTTTCGCCGATGATCTTCAGCCCGCCGTCCGATGCCTCGACATAGCCTGCACCTGCCGTGCCGTCGGTCAGCACCAGATCGACATCGCCCGCCTTCAGCGCCTCGACCGTTGCGCCAAAGGTCTCGAAAAGCTTCACCCTGGGATTGGCCTCGTTCCCGTCCAGCACTTCGTAGACGCCGACATAGAAGGGCGTGGTGCCCGGCTGGGCGGCGATCAGCAGATCGGCATCGGCGGCAAAACCGGCCTTGTCGGTGAAACGCTCCTCATCGCCGCGCACCATCATCACCATTTCCGAATGCATGTAGGCGTCTGAGAAATCGACCTTTTCCTTGCGGTCATCACGGATGGTGATGCCGGTCATGCCCATGTCGAACTGGCCTTCGGAAACTGCGGGGATCATCGCGTCCCACGATGTATTCTCGTAGGTCACCGTCATGTTCAGGCGCTTGGCGATTTCAGCGACGGCGTCATATTCCCAGCCAACAGCCGCGCCCGACGCGTCCATGAACTGCAACGGAGGATAGGCATTTTCGGTCACGACGGTGATCGCACGGCCCTGAAGGTCGGGCAAATCCTGGGCGGTAGCGACGTTCAGCGAAAGGGCGGTTGCAAGCCCGGCAAGGGCAAGGGTCAGTTTCATGGGCAGCTCCTGTCACAAGCGGTTCGCCCGTGACTATGCGCCGGGGTTTTGGGGCTGTCCAGCATCGGGCTGCGGATGATTGCCGCCGCACACCGCGCAATCAACCCGGCGATGAATCCCGATCACCCGGTTTTCCGCATAAAGCGCATCATAGATCAGCAACCGGCCTGCGAGACTTTGCCCCGCGCCAGTGATCCACTTTATCGCCTCGACCGCCATCATTGACCCGACGACGCCCGGCAGAGCACCCATCACGCCTGCTTCAGCGCAGGCGGGGGCAAGACCGGGGGCCGGGGCTTGCGGAAAGACGCAGGCATAACAGGGCGCACCTGCGGCGGGGTGGTAAAGCGACACCTGTCCTTCCCATTGGGTGATCGCGGCGGAAACCAGCGGCTTGCCCAGGGCGACGCAGGTGCGGTTCACCAGATAGCGGGTGGCGAAATTATCGGTGCCGTCCAGAACGATGTCATAGTCGGCGATCAGGCTTTCCGCCGTCGCCTCGTCCAGGCTGCGGTTGTAAGGCCGAATGGCAACAAAGGGATTCACCGCCCGCATTGCCTGTTCGGCCGAAAACACCTTGGGCATTCCGATCCGCGCGTCGGTATGGATGATCTGGCGTTGCAGGTTGCTCGTATCCACCACATCTGCATCAATCACGCCGATGGTGCCCACCCCCGCCGCCGCCAGATACATCAGCGCGGGCGAACCCAGGCCCCCCGCGCCCACGACCAGCACCTTCGCCGCCTTCAGCTTCTTCTGCCCCGACCCGCCGATTTCGCGCAGGATGATGTGACGGGCATAGCGGTCCAGTTCGGCATCGGTAAAGGTGGGGGTGTATGCCTTTGCCACCTGCGGCGTCGCCTCGGCCGCTCTGGCCCGCAAACGCCCGAGGGCAAACCGGTATGCCTGGAACACGCCCGTGAAAATTCCGGCCAGAAGCAGAACGATGAAGGTCGAAGATGCCTGCGGAACCAGCGGATCATGCTGCGGCAGAACTGGCGCGCTGTAGATCATCAGCCCTGCCCAAAGGATGCAGATCACGCCCCAGACCAGCGCACGTGGCAGGCGGAAATACCAGCCTGCGACAAAGACTCCGATCAGGATGACCAGTCCGGCCATGGTCAGCCCCGCCCGGTGGAGCCGAAGCCCCCCGTGCCCCGCGCCGTATTGCCAAGCCCGTCGACCGGCCGGAACCGGGCCTGCACCACCGGGGCCACCACAAGCTGCGCAATGCGGTCGCCGTGCTGGATCGTGAACGGCTCCGGCCCCAAGTTGATCAGTAAAACGCCAAGCGGCCCGCGATAATCGCTGTCGATGGTGCCGGGCGTATTGGGCAGGGTAATGCCATGCTTCAGTGCAAGACCGGATCGCGGGCGTATCTGGATTTCAAACCCGTCGGGAATTTCCACGCGCAGCCCGGTCGGGACAATGGCGCGGTGCATCGGGTCAAGGGTAAAACCGGTCTCGCGATCCTCCGGTTTCAGGTTGGCACGGATGTCGGCACCCGCCGCCCCCGCGGTTTCATAGGACGGCAGCGGCACGCCACCATCTGCCCAGTCCTCGCGCAATACCTTGATTTCCGGGGGCAAGGATCAACCCCCGAGCGCGCTTGCTATGCGCGCAGCCAGACGTCGCGCGACTTCATCCTTGGTCAGGCGCGGCCAGACCTCTGCGCCGGCATCGTCGATGATGGTCACGGCGTTTTCCGCGCCGCCCATGATGCCGGTCGCCGGCGATACGTCATTTGCCACGATCCAGTCGCAGCCCTTGCGTTCGCGCTTGGCATGGGCATGGGTGATCACATCGTCAGTCTCGGCGGCAAAGCCCACGACCAGCCCCGGTCGCCCGTCCGCCATACGTGAAACCTGCGCCAGAATGTCGGGATTTTCCGCGAATTCCAGCGCGGGCGGCTTGCCGGAACCGTCCTTCTTCATCTTCGACGACGCGGCATTCACCACACGCCAGTCGGCCACGGCAGCAGCGAAAACCGCCGCATCGGCGGGCAGCGCCGCTGTCACCGCATCCAGCATCTGCTGCGCCGTTTCCACCCGCACCACCCGCACGCCCTGCGGCGGCGGCACCGAAGCCGGGCCGGTAACAAAGGTTACATCCGCACCAAGCGCCGCCAGCGCCCGGGCCAGCGCCGCGCCCTGCGCGCCGGACGAACGATTGGCGATGTAGCGCACCGGATCAATCGGTTCATGCGTCGGGCCGGATGTAACCAGCACATGCCGCCCCTTCAGCGGGCCACCCGACAGGGCCGCATCCATTGCCGCGATAATCTCGGCCGGTTCCGCCATGCGCCCCGGTCCGTATTCACCGCAGGCCATATCGCCCTCGTTCGGGCCGATGCACAGCACGCCATCCTGTTCCAGAAGTGCAAGATTGCGCTGCGTCGCCGGATGCTGCCACATGCGGACATTCATCGCGGGTGCCACCAGCACGCGCTTGTCGGTGGCCAGAAGCAGCGTCGTGGCCAGATCCCCCGCCAGACCAGCCACCATCTTGGCCAGAAGATCGGCAGTGGCCGGGGCCACCACCAGCAGATCGGCAGCGCGGGAAAGCTGGATATGACCCATCTCGGCCTCATCCGTCAGGTCGAAAAGATCGGTATAGACTCTCGACCCGGCAAGCGAGGCAACCGCCAGCGGCGTCACGAATTCCGCTGCGGCTTTCGTCATTACCGGCACGACAGCCGCGCCCTGTTCGCGCAGGCGGCGGATCAGTTCCAGCACCTTGTAGGCGGCGATGCCGCCGCCGATCACAAGAAGAATGCGTTTGCCTGCAAGCATCGGATACTCCGGCCCGGTTTCATAGCAGGTTTAGGGGGGCAGTCGTCCGAACTCAACCCGGTGTTTCGTGCGCCGCGCAGCCCTGTTTCCATCAATCGCCTGGTTCGACGCTTGCACTGTCACGCCCGCTGTCGTTAGCTGGCACCCGGTGTGAGACCGGGAGGAGCGATGAAGACCCTGCGCAAAAGCATGGCTGCGGCCTATGCGTTCCTGTTGCTTGTCCTGATCTCTCCCGCAATGACGGCAGCCCCGGCATGGGCCGGGATCGATGGTGCGCGCGTGATCCACGACTGGTATCGCCTGACGCTGGAACTGGTGCGCCACACGCCAACCTATTCACCCCCGGTGGCCAGCCGTGCCTTTGCCTATACCGGCATCATCGCGCATGAGGCCTTGGCGACGGGAAACCCGGATGCAGTTTCGTTGGCCGGACAGGTACAAGGACTGGCGTCGCCGCCTGGACGCGAAACGGGGTTGGAGTATGACGATGCCGTCGTGCTGAATGCCGCGCTGGCCGAAGCGACCGACATGTTTTTCTCGAATACCGGCCCCACCGGCCAGCGGGCCAAGGCAGCGATGGCCCGCATTCTTTCCGAAGCGGTGGCAGACGGCCTTGCCCCCGATGTCGTCGAACGCAGCGCAGCGCATGGCCGGGCAGTGGCCGCGCATGTCATCGCATGGTCCGAACAGGATGGCGGCGCGCAGATCGTCAATCTCGGCTTTCCCGAGGAATACGTTCTTGCCAGCGGGCCAGCGCATTGGGTTCCGACCAGCAAGGTTGCGCTGCAACAGAAACCCCTGCTTCCCGGCTGGGGCAAGATCCGGACTTTTGCCATGCCTGCGGGCAGCACCTGCAACCTGCCGCCCCCGCCCGCCTATTCCGAGGACCCGGCATCGGATTTCTACGCCGAGGCGGCCGAGGTTCACGCCATGACGGCGAAGCTTACCGATGAACAGAAGCTGATAGCGCGCTTCTGGTCCGACGATCCGATGCTTTCCCCCACGCCGCCCGGCCACTGGATTTCGATAAGTCTGGTCATTCTGGAACAGCAGGGCGCCGATGCCCCGCGCCGGGCCGAAGTGCTGGCCCGTCTTGGGATCGCCGTTGCGGATTCCTTCATCGGCTGCTGGCATACCAAGTTCGAGTATGACCTGCTGCGACCAGTGACCTATATCAACCGGGTGATCGATCCAAAATGGCAGCCGATGCTGATCACCCCGCCCTTCCCGGAATATCCGTCCGGGCATTCCACCCAATCGGGCGCGGCGGCCGCAGTGCTGAACGCCGCTTTCGGCATCGATTTCGCCTTTTCGGATACCACGCATGAGGCAGACGGCCTTCCTGCCCGCAGCTTCCCCAACTTCGACGCCGCAGCGGAGGAAGCCGCCCTGTCGCGGCTTTATGGTGGCATCCATTTCCGCGCGGCAATTGAACGCGGTCTGGAACAGGGACGCTGCATAGGGGCCTATGCCACGGCACTGAGGATGAAGAAATGATCCGGGTCGGAATGATTCTGGCCTGTGTGGCGTCGGCGCATGCCGCCGGGGCACAGGAACCGGCGGTGCCGGTCTTTGCGGATGAAACCGCATCTTCCGGGCTGTTGCACAGCTTTACCGGGGAATGGACCTTCATGGTGGGCGGCGGGGCGGCGGTCTTTGACTGCAACGCCGATATGAAGCCTGAACTGTTTGTGGCAGGCGGCACGGCAAAGGCGCAGTTGTTTCGCAATGACAGCCCTGGTGGCGGTGCGCTGAAATTCACACCATCGGAAAGCGGGCTGGAACTGGATCAGGTCACCGGGGCCTATCCGCTGGACATCGACAGCGACGGGATCACCGATCTGGTGCTTTTGCGCGTCGGACCCGACCGGTTGATGAAAGGGCTTGGCGACTGCCAGTTTTCTGACGCGGGCAAGGATTGGGGGTTTGACGGGCTCGATCTGTGGTCCACCGCCTTTGCCGCAACCTGGGAAAAGGGACAGGACTGGCCGACGCTGGCCATAGGCAGCTATATCGACCGCGCGCAGGAAGCCTTTCCCTGGGGCAGTTGCACGCCGGGACATTTGTATCGTCCGCAGGGCAAGGGCTTTGCCCCGCCCCTGCCTCTGGCCCCCGGTCATTGCGCATTGTCGATGCTGTTCACAGACTGGGACCGTTCCGGTCAGCCGTCGCTGCGGGTCTCAAACGACCGGGAATATTACAAGGGCGGGCAAGAACAGCTTTGGCACATGGCGCCTGACGCCCCGCCCGCGCTTTACACCGATGCCGAGGGCTGGGCGCGGTTGCGCATCTGGGGCATGGGCATCGCTTCCGCCGATCTGACCGGGGACGGCTATCCTGACTATTTCCTGACCAGCATGGCCGACAACAAATTGCAGACCTTGACCGAAGCGCCCAGCGGCAACGACCTGCGCCCGGTGTTCAAGGATATCGCTTTTCCTCGCGGCGTGACCGCACATCGCCCGCATACGGGCGACGATCTGCGGCCCTCGACCGCCTGGCATGCAGAGTTTGGAGACGTAAACAACGACGGTCTGCCAGACCTGTATATCGTCAAGGGCAATGTCTGGGACATGCCCGATTTCGCTGAAAAGGATCCGAACAACCTGCTTTTGCAACGCGCTGACGGAAGCTTTGCGGAAAGTTCGGTGGCCGCAGGCACGGCAAGCTTTGCACAGGGCCGGGGTGGGGCGCTGGTCGACCTGAACATGGACGGCATGCTTGACATGGTGGCAGTGAACCGCAATCAGCCGACCGAAATCTGGCGCAATACCGGCATGCCCCCGGCAGGCAATTGGGTAAAGGTCAGGCTGACCCAGCCCGATAGCAACCGCGATGCAATCGGTGCGATCGTCGAACTGCGCAGGACCGATGGCAGCATACTGACGCGCGAAATCACTTTGGGGGGCGGCCATGCCGGCGGGCAACTCGGCTGGCAGCACTTCGGTCTGGGCGGTGACGAATATGCCGACGTTCGCGTGATCTGGCCCGGCGGGGCAAGCGGTGACTGGCAGCGGCTTGAGGCAGGGGCACATTTTATCATCGCACCGGATCAGGATCCGGTCGGCATCGCGATGCGCTGACACAATACCCTTCGGGCAGGATCACAACAGAAAGGCGTGCGCCTCGGGCCCGTCGCCCTCCAGCGCGCGGCGCATCTTGGCAAGGGCCACGGCCTCCAGCTGACGGACGCGTTCTTTCGACAGGCAAAGTTCCCCGGCAAGGCTTTCCAATGTGCGGGGAACCTCGTCCAGCTTTCGGGCCACAACGATCAATCTTTCGCGCGGGGACAGGGCTGCCATGGCCCCGGCGATCCAGCGGCGCACGATCGCATCGTCATGACGAAGCGCAAAGGTATCGGCGCCCTGCGGGGCGTCATCAGCGATGGTTTCGACCCATTCGCGGCTTTCGTCCCCAGTGCCTTGGGGAGCGTTCAGCGACAGGTCAGAACCACCTAGCCGCCCCTCCATCATCTCGACCTCCGCCAGCGTTACCCCGATCTCGCTGGCAAGACGGGCACGAAGCTGGTGGGGATCAAGCCGCTGCCCCCTCACCATGGCCTCACGCTCCAGCTTTGCCTGTACGCGGCGCATGTTGAAGAACAGCGCTTTCTGGCCAGAGGTCGACCCTGTGCGCACCACCGACTAGTTGCGCATCACATAATCCTGAATACCGGCCTTGATCCACCAGACCGCATAGGTCGAAAACCGCACCCCCCGATCCGGATCGAATTTTTCGGCAGCTTTCATCAGGCCCAGCACAGCCTCCTGAACCAGATCGTTCATCGGCGCGCCATACCGGCGAAACTTTACCGCCATGGAAATCGCCAGCCGCATATAGGCCATGATAAGCCGGTGCAGCGCGTCGGCATCGCGGTGATCTCTCCAGGCGACTGCAAGGCCGCGCTCTGTTTCCGCGTCCAGCAATTCCGCGCGCCGCGCCTGTGTGGCAAGATTCCGGGCAAGGCTCTGGTCGTTTGCTGCGTCAAGTGCCATGATGCCCTCTGCCTCTGGTTACATCGCGCAGGGATCGCTGGTGCATCGGGTGCTGGTCAGCAAGCGGATGCAGCGCTACGCGAAGGGTCAACGCACGGATCGGGAAATGGTTCATCAAACCTGGAAAGTTTTTTTGGTCCTCGGCGGGGCGCGGTCAGGGAAATCGGCGCTTGCCGAACAGCTTGCCGCCGCTACCGGGCTGGCGCGGCACTATGTTGCAACCTGCGCGCCATGGCCGGGCGACAGCGATATGGCGGCAAGGATCGCGCTGCACAGGCAAAGACGCGGAAGCCACTGGCGCGTGACCGAAGCGCCCATGGACCTGCTGCCGATCCTGCGTGACGCTGGCGCGACAGAGGTGGTGCTGATCGATTGCGCCAGCCTGTGGCTGACCAATCACCTTTTGGCGGAAAGCGACCTTGCTGCGGAAACCGATGCGCTTTGCGCTGCCCTTGCGGAATGCCGTACGCACGTCATCATCGTGTCAAACGAAACAGGGCTGGGCATCATCCCGGAAAACGCGCTTGCCCGCCGCTTCCGCGATGCGCAGGGGTTGCTGAACCAGCGCCTTGCCACACATGCAGACGGGGTGGCGATGGTGGTCGCGGGCATCCCGATGGTGCTGAAGGGCAGTCTGCCCGAAAACCTGTCCGCGCCATGACCCGGTTCTGGTGGGTACGCCATGGCCCGACGCATCAGACCGCCTTCACCGGCTGGCGGGATGTGCCTGCGGACCTGTCCGACACCTTCGCACTGGACCGGCTGAACCGTTTTCTTCCGGCGGGGGCCCTGCTTGTGTCGTCTGACCTGTCCCGCGCACGTGCGACGGCGGATGCGCTGGCTTCGGGACGACGGCGCCTGCCCGATCGTGCTGGTCTGCGCGAGTTTCATTTCGGCGATTGGGACGGCAAACATTTCACGGAAGTGGCGGAAACGTATCCAGAGCTTAGCCGGGACTATTGGGAAAATCCCGGCACTGTCGCGCCGCCGGGCGGTGAAAGCTGGGATGACGTCGCAAAGCGCGCGGGGGCAGAAGTGGCCGAACTTCAACGCAGTTTTTCCGGGCGGGATATCGTGGCGGTCGCCCATTCAGGCCTGATCCTGACACAGGTGCAGGTTGCATTGGGCGTATCGGCATCGCAGGCGCTGTCACACCGGATCGACAATCTGTCGGTCACCTGTCTGGCCGTCGATGTCTCCGGATGGCAGGTGGAAGCGATCAATCACGTTCCGTGATGATGGATCGCAAAATTCCCGATTTGGTATAGCTGCCAGCGAACTGCTAGCTGTCAGGACATCCGGAAAAGGCAGGACAGAACATGACTTATGACCTTGTGATCGGCGATCGCACCTATTCAAGCTGGTCACTTCGCGGCTGGTTACTGTTCGAAAAGTTCGGCATTCCGGTCCGCTGCCATTCCGCGCGGCTTTATTCCGACGAACTGCCCGAACTGCTGAAATCCTATGCACCTGCGCGGCTCGCACCAACGGTGCGCACGCCAGAGGGCGAGGTGATCGGTGAAACGCTGGCGATCGCCGAAACCCTGCACGAACGCCACCCAGATGCCGGTCTCTGGCCTGCCGACCCGGCAGCACGGGCACGGGCGCGCTGGCTGGCATCGGAAATGCACGCGGGGTTTGGTGCCCTGCGCAGCGCCTGCCCCATGCATCTTGGCACGTCCTATACCGGCGTTGCGCATGCGGACGATGTGATGGCGGATGTTGCCCGGCTAGAGGAGATCTGGTCGCTGGCGCGGGCGCGCTTTGCGGGTGACGGCCCATGGTTGTGCGAACGCTACAGCGCAGCGGATGTGTTCTTTGCCCCCGCCGCCACGCGCATCGCTACCTATGGTATCCCGGTCGGAACAGAAGCCGCCGCCTACGTCGCCGCGCATCTGGCCGATCCGTCGTTCCGGCGCTGGCGGGCCATGGGCCGGGCGGAAAACTATGAACAAGCCTTCTACAAGCGCGATCATGCGACCCGGCCCTGGCCCGGCCCGGCACCTGTCGCGGCACGGGCCGTGGCCAGCGGCCCGTCGGTCAACACCGCCTGTCCCTATTCCGGCAAACCTGTCACGCATTTCATGGAAGCGGGCGGCAAGGTCTGGGGGTTTTGCAATGCCTTCTGTCGTGACAAGACCGCAGCCGACCCGGAAGCATGGCCCGCCTTCGTGGCCATTTACCAATCTTAAACCCTTCCACCGCAAACCGTTAACCATGGCGGGGGCCAGTCCTGACGGGCGGGAGCGGTTGGAATGGTGGCACGCACCTATGCGGTGGCTTTCGAGGGGGTAGAGGCGCGTCTGGTCGAGGTGCAATGCGCCGTCGCCCCCGGCCTGCCCGCCTTCAACATCGTGGGCCTGCCCGACAAGGCGGTGTCGGAGGCAAAGGAGCGGGTCCGCGCCTCGCTTTCCGGTATGGGGATCGCGCTGCCGTCGAAGCGGATCACCGTCAACCTGTCGCCCGCCGACATGCCGAAAGAGGGGTCGCATTTCGACCTGCCCATCGCGCTGTCGCTGCTGGCCGCGATCGAGATCGTGCCGGTTGACGCCGTGGAAAGCGTGGTGTCGCTGGGGGAATTGTCGCTGGACGGGCGGCTGGTGCCGGTGGCCGGTGCCCTGCCCGCCGCCATGGCCGCGGCAGAGGAGGACCGCACACTGGTCTGCCCAAGGGCCTGCGGGGCAGAGGCCGCCTGGGTCGGGGCGTGTCAAGTGATCGGGGCGGGCAGTCTGTCGGACATCCTTCGCCACATGACCGGGCAGATCGCGTTGACCCCGGCAGAAGCAGGCGAGGTGCGCCACGAAACAGCATTGCGCGACCTGCGCGACGTCAAGGGGCAGGAACGCGCCAAGCGTGCGCTCGAAATCGCCGCAGCCGGGCGTCATCACATGCTGATGGTGGGCAGCCCCGGTTCGGGCAAATCGATGCTGGCCGCGCGGCTGCCTGGCATCCTGCCACCGCTTTCGGCGGTCGAGGCGTTGGAAACCTCGATGATCCATTCGCTGTCGGGGTTGCTGGACGAAGGCGGTATCAGCCGCGCACGACCCTTCCGCGAACCGCATCACACCGCGTCGATGGCGGCCATCGTCGGCGGCGGGAGAGGCGCAAAGCCGGGGGAAATCAGCCTTGCGCACAACGGCGTGCTGTTCATGGACGAATTCCCCGAATTTCCCCGCGCCGTGCTGGAAACGCTGCGCCAGCCAATCGAGACGGGAGAGGTCGTCGTCGCCCGCGCCAATGCCCATATCCGCTATCCCTGCCGGTTCGTGCTGGTGGCCGCCGCCAACCCCTGCAAATGCGGCTATATGGCCGACCCGGCCCGCGCCTGCGCCCGCGTGCCGGTTTGCGGGGACGACTATCTGGGGCGCATCTCCGGCCCGCTGATGGATCGCTTCGACCTGAGGGTCGAGGTGCCGCCGGTCGCCTACACCGATCTGGACCTGCCCTCCATGGGCGACACATCGGCCACGGTCGCGGCGCGCGTCGCCGCCGCACGCGCGGTTCAGGCGGCGCGCTTTGCCGAACATCCGACGGCCCGCAGCAATGCCGATGCCGAAGGCGCGATGCTGGAGGATGTCGCCACCCCCGATGCCGATGGCAAGGCCCTGTTGGCCCGCGTTGCCGAACGGTTCGGCCTGTCGGCGCGCGGCTATCACCGGGTGCTGCGGGTGGCGCGCACCATCGCCGATCTTGCGGGATCAGCGGACGTGCGACAGCCGCATGTTGCGGAAGCAGTCAGCTACCGGCTGGCGGTCGGGGCGAAGGGGTGATCAGGTCCGCTTCGCCTCTATTGCTTCCCAGATTTTCGCCGCGGCATTGGTGCCGTCGAACCGCTCCAGTTCCTGTATGCCTGTGGGCGAGGTGACGTTGATTT
>JBOFCO010000102.1:0-6116 GCA_051646105.1 Paracoccaceae bacterium | reverse complement strand
AGTTTCTGTGCTTCCTCTCCGAACAGAAACATCATCAGCAGCAGCAGGGGCAGCAAGGGCAGGGCCAGAAACAGGTCGGTCAGGCGCATCAGCGCGCCGTCCAGCCTGCGGAAATACCCCGACAGCACACCAATGAACCCGCCCACCATGATCGCCACGATCATCGCAACCAGCCCCACGGCAATGGACACGCGCCCCCCCGCCATCATGCGCGCCATCTGATCACGCGCAAGCTGATCCGTGCCCATCGGGTGCGCCCAGCTTGGCCCCTGATTCTTGCCACGGATCACGTCAATCGCTTCGGACGGGATGGCATTCGGGTCCACGCGCCAGATCAGCGGCCCAAGCACCGAAAACACGATCAGCGCGCCCAGCACCCAGGCGGCCAGCATGGCGCCCTTGTGCTTGCGGAACTGCAGCCAGACATCATGCCACAGCGACGGGGATTTCTCTGCAACCTCAGTCATAGCGGATCCTCGGATCAAGGATGCCGTACAGGATATCGGCAATCAGATTGAACAACACGATCAACACCGCAAAGATGAAGGTCAGTGTTTGCAGCATGGGCAGATCATTGGCCTTGATGGCACCGATCACGGCACTGCCGATACCGTTGATGGCAAACAGCGTTTCCGTGATGATGGCACCGCCAAAGATGTTCGGGATGCCAAGCGCAATGACGGTGACCACGGGGATCATCGAATTGCGCAGCACATGTTTCAGCACAACCGCGCGCTCTCCCAATCCCTTGGCACGCGCGGTGCGCACATAATCCTGGCTCAGGTTTTCCAGCATGGCGGCGCGGGTAAAGCGGCTGATTTCAGCTGCGTTGAACAGGGCCAGCACAGCGACAGGCATGGCCATCTGGCGCACCTGTTTCCAGAAGCTGGGCCAGTCCGTCACGGTCAGCGTGGTGTCATAAATCGTCGGAAACCATTGCAGGTTGATGGCAAAGATGACGATAACCAGAAAGCCGGTAAAGAAGGTGGGCACGGAATAGCCGACAAGGGCGATGAAGGTGCCCAACTGATCAAACCAAGAATACTGGCGGTAGGCAGAATAAACGCCAATCGGCACGGCAATCAGGATGGCGATCAGATAGGCGGTGCCAACGACGGTAAAGGTTTGCGGGATGCGGTCGGCAATCACATCAAACACCGGCGCGCGGCTTTCCCATGACAGGATGCGCTGGGCATCGCCAGCCAGATCAGTGCCAAACCATGCGTCAATCATATGGCCCGGCTCTATCAGGAAAAACTGTTTCAGCCAAAGAACATAGCGCACCATCAGCGGATCATTGACCCCCATGGATTCAAGGATCTTGGCGCGCACATCCGGCGGGATGGTCAGCGGGATATTGGCTCCGGGGCCACCGGGGGCTTTGTCGACAATGAAAAAGATGACGAAGCTGATCAGCAGCAGCGTCGGGATTGCAAACAGAATCCGGCGGATGATGAAGGTCAGCATGCAGGAGCTTTCGGGAAAAGGCAGGGTGGGCCGTAAAGCCCACCCTTTGGTTCAGATCACTTGACGCGGAACCAGTCTTGGGCGTTCCAAAGCTCGGTATCCCAGGTGTTCAGCACCACTCCACCAAGGCTGTTGGCATGGGCCGAAAGACGCCCACGGTCCACCAGAGGCACGACAACAAAGCTGTCTTTCGTCAGCATGTCATTCAGCTTTTTCGCGAGTTCTGCGCGCTTTGCCATATCGGCAGTCTGGCCCAGTTCGGCAACCAGCGCATCATAGGCCGGGTCGCAGAAACGGTTGATGTTTTCACCCTGCCACTGGTTCTCCGGGCCGGGGATCTTGTCGCACAGGTATTGTGCCAGATAAGGTTCGGGATCGGTGCCATCAAAGTTGTTGGCATACATTTCCACGTCGGCATAGAATTTCTGGAACGTGTCAGGCGAGGCCGGATCACCACCAAAGAAGATCGACGCGTCGATCTGCTTCAGTTCCACTTCCACACCCAGTTCATTCCACCAGCCCTTGATCAGCGCCTGGAAATCCTGACGGACGGGGTTCACGGATGTCTGGTACAGGATCGACAGCTTCTTGCCGTCCTTTTCGCGCACGCCGTCACCATCGCTGTCAACCCAGCCTGCTTCTTCCAGCAGGGCCTTGGCGGCATCCATCTGCTGCGGAATGCAGCCGGTGTTGTCAGATGCGAACATTTCCGGTGCTGGCACCAGATTGCAGGTTGGGCGGCCAGCCGCGCCATAGCCCACTTCGACCAAAAGCGAACGGTCAATCGCCATGGACAACGCCATGCGCACCTTGATGTCCGACAGGATCGGGTGCGGGTGTGCCGGCGTTGACCGCATGCCTTCGGCCAGTTCTGCCGATGGATCTGTCATGTTCATTTCAATGCGTTCAACCAGCGTGCCAAAGCCGTTGACAAACACGCCCTTGCCGCCGCCTGCCATTGCGGCCTGCATGTCCGGCGCGATCTGGGTGTTCCAGGCATAGTCAAACTCGCCCGTTTCCATCACGGCGCGCGCTGCAGCCGCCGCATCGCCGCCGCCTTTCAGCGTCATGGTCGCAAAAGCGGGCTTGGCCGGATCACGGTAGTTCGGGTTCGCGGCCAGCGTGACCACATCGTTCACCTTGAAATCGGTGACCATGAATGGCCCGGTGCCGATAGGTGCGTTGTTCTGCGCGGTGCATTCCGGCATTTTCGCGCCTGTGCAATCCTTGAACTGCGCGGCCTGCAGGATCGGCGAGGTGCCGCCAACAAAGGCCTGATAAGGGTTTGGCTTGGGGGCAGCGAAGGTGATCTTGATGGTCAGATCATCCACGGCCTCAACGCTCGTGATGCCTTCGTAACGTGCAGCCTGTGCACAGCCACCAGCCGGATCCGTGCAATACTGCCAGGTGAAAACGGCATCAGCCGCGGTCACGGGCGTGCCATCAGACCACAGAAGGCCGGGCTGCAGTTTCCAGGTAATCGTAGTCAGGTCGGCCGAAACACCACCATTTTCAACGGTCGGGATTTCAGCAGCCAGACGGGCGACAACTTCGCCTTTTTCGTTGAATCCGGCAAGGCCTTCAACGACGAGCGAGCCCGCCTCAACGTCCTTTGTGCCGGACGACAGGTATGGGTTCATGATGGATGGTGCTTGCCAATACAGCACGTTCACGTTGCCGTCTGCGCCGCGTTCGGCAAAGGCGGCGGGGGCCAGGGCCATCATGGCCGCAGCGCCCAGAAGGGCAGTTCTCAATGTCATGTCGACACTCCTTGTTGGTTAGGCTCGTTATCCTCAACGCTGCCGGTTGACCCGGCAGTCGGGCTATTGAACAGATGGCAGGCGACCATGCGGCCGGGTTCTACCTCTGTCAGTTCGGGGCGCTGCGTGCGGCACAGGTCAAACACCTGCGGGCAGCGCGTGCAGAATGTGCAACCCTTGGGCGGGTTGGCGGGCGATGGCACATCGCCCTTCAGGATGATGCGCTGGCGGGTTGCCTCACGCACGGGGTCGGCCTCGGGCACGGCGGACAATAGCGCGCGGGCATAGGGGTGCAGCGGATTGGCATAAAGCGCATCACGCGGGCTCAGTTCGGCGATCCGGCCCAGATACATCACCGCCACACGGTCAGCGATATGGCGCACCATCGACAGATCATGGCTGATGAAAAGGTAGGTCAGCCCGAACTCCGCTTGCAGATCCTCCAGCAGGTTCACCACCTGCGCTTGAATGGACACATCCAGTGCGGCAATCGGCTCGTCACAGACGATGAATTTCGGGTTCAGCGCGAGTGCCCGCGCAATGCCGATGCGCTGGCGCTGCCCGCCGGAAAATTCATGGCTGAACCGGTTGGCAAAGCGGCGGTTCAGGCCCACGGCATCCATCAGCTCGTGCACGCGCGCCATGCGTTCTTCTGACGACTGTTTGGAATGTTCCAAAAGCGGCTCGCCGATGATTTCGGCCAGTTTCAGGCGCGGGTTCAGGCTGGCTTGCGGATCCTGGAACACCATCTGCATGGCAGGCCTGATCTTGCGCAGCGCTTCGGGATCAAGCGTGGCGATATCGGTGCCGTTGATGGTGACAGACCCCGATGTCGGATCATAAAGCCGGATCAGCGCGCGCCCGACCGTGCTTTTGCCACAACCGGATTCGCCCACAAGGCCCAGCGTTTCACCTTGCATGATGTCAAACGTCACACCATCCACAGCTTTCACATCGCCCGTATGCCGCCGGAACACCCCCGTATGAATGGGAAAGTGCATCTTGAGATCACGCACCTGCACCAGCGGGCGGGGGGATGCGGCATCAAGCATGCGCGGCCTCCCAGTGGCAGGCCACGTCATGGCCCCATCCGACCGGTTTGCCATCCACTGCCCGGCGGGCTGGGTTCTGTTCGTGGCAAATACCCATCTGATGCGCACAGCGCGCGCGGAACGGGCAGGCGACAGGCTCTCCGGTCATCAGCGGCGGCTGGCCTTCGATCACTTGCAGCCGTGCATCGCGCGCGCCGCCAAGTTTGGGAATCGTTTTCAGCAGCGCGCGTGTGTAGGGGTGCTGCGGATTGGCAAACAGCTCTTTGGCCGGCGCCTGTTCCACAACCTGCCCGCCATACATCACCATGACCCGGTCAGCGATTCCTGCGATCACGCCCAGATCATGCGTGATCCAGATGATCGCCATGCCCAGCTTGGTGCGCAATTCGCGCACAAGTTCAAGGATTTGCGCCTGAATGGTCACATCCAGCGCTGTGGTCGGCTCATCCGCAATCAGCACATCCGGATCACAGGCCAGCGCAATCGCAATCATCACGCGTTGCCGCATACCGCCTGAAAATTGGTGCGGATAGGCCTTCAACCGGCTGCGCGCATCCGGTATGCCCACCAGTTCCAGCAGTTCCACCGCCCTGTCCGCCGCCTGCGCCTTGGTCATGCCCATGTGCAGACGCAGCGGTTCCATCAGCTGGTTGCCCACGGTGAACACCGGGTTCAGGCTGGTCATCGGGTCCTGAAACACAAAGCCGACCTTGGCCCCGCGCACATGGCGCAACGCATCGATGCCGATCTTCAGCAAATCCTGCCCGCCCAGCAGCACTTGCCCGCCCCGCACATCCGCAGGCGGTGACGGCAGCAAGCCCAGCAAAGACATCATCGTCACCGATTTGCCCGATCCGCTTTCGCCCACCACGCCCAGCAATTCGCCGGCTGTCAGGTGAAAGCTGACGTTGTTCACAGCATGAACTTCGCCACCGCGTGTGCGGAAAACGGTTTTCAGGCCACGCACGTCCAGGACGGGGGCATCAACGACAGGCAGTGCCCCATCGGGCATATTCGACGCTCCCCAGGTCGGTGTGTTCGGGGTCTTGGCAGCAGCCCGCCCCGTTGGTTGTATGCTGCACCTTTTTTTCAGCATCCGTCCAGAGAATTTCGTGCCATGACCTTGCGTTACATCGGCGCCCTTTCGCCAAGGCTTGCCCTTTGCGTGCCGCCCGCGCAATTTGCGCAAGCAAGGAGCATGTCATGAACACCCCGCTTACACCCCGCGCCATTCTTGAACGGCTGGTGTCCTTTCCCACAGTCAGCCGCGACAGCAATCTTGCGCTGATCGATTGGGTCGAGGGGTATCTGGCCAGCCACGGCATTGCCAGCGGCCGCCAATGGCACCCGGATCAGCAAAAGGCCGGGCTTTTTGCACATGCGGGGCCAGCAGTGGCGGGCGGCGTGGTGCTGTCGGGCCATTCGGATGTGGTGCCTGTAGACGGGCAGGACTGGTCTGCCGATCCATGGACAGTGGTAGAACGTGACGGGCGGCTGTATGGCCGCGGCACCTGCGACATGAAGGGGTTTGTAGCACTTTCGATCTGGGCCTTGGTCGAGGCACAGCGCCGGGGGGTGCAGCGCCCGCTGCAACTGGCGCTCAGCTACGACGAAGAGGTGGGCTGCACCGGCGCGCCGCCACTGATTGCGGCCATGGCAGACCTGCCGCGCGCAAATGCGGTGATCGTGGGCGAACCCTCGCGTATGCAGGTGGTCACAGCGCACAAAGGCGGGGCAGGGTTCAAGGTGCATGTGCGCGGGCACGAGGTGCATTCGTCACTGCTGCCGCAAGGCGTGTCAGCGATCATGGAGGCGGCGCGGATTATTCAATGGGCCA
>JBOFCO010000174.1:0-47718 GCA_051646105.1 Paracoccaceae bacterium | reverse complement strand
CTGGCGGGGGGTGAAGCTGTGGATTTCCCGCTCGGGCTAGACCGGAGAGGACGGTTTTGAAATTTCGGTACCCGAAAGCGTGGCGGAAGGGTTCGCAAAGGCGTTGCTGGCGCAGCCCGGCGTTGCGCCCATTGGCCTTGGCGCACGCGACAGCCTGCGGCTGGAGGCGGGGCTGTGCCTGTATGGTCATGATATCGACGAAAGCACCACCCCGGTCGAGGGTGCGCTGACCTGGGCGATGCAGAAGGTGCGCCGCGCGGGCGGCGCACGGGCGGGCGGCTTCCCCGGCGCTGATCGCATCCTGCGCGAACTGGCCGATGGCCCCGCCCGCAAGCGCATGGGCCTGCGTCCCGAAGGCCGCGCGCCGATGCGTGAGGGCACCGCCATGTATTCCGATGAATTTGGCGGTGAACCGATCGGCACGGTCACCTCGGGCGGGTTCGGCCCGTCGATAGATGGCCCGATGGCGATGGCCTGTCTGCCTGCCAGCCTGCAACCTGGTGATCCGGTCTGGGGGGAAGTGCGTGGAAAGCGCCTGCCCGCCCGTATCGCCGCACTGCCTTTCCACCCACATTCCTACAAACGCTGAGGAGCGATCAGATGAAATACACCGAAGAACACGAATGGCTGCGCGTTGACGGCGATCTGGTCGTGGTCGGCATCACCGAACATGCGGCAGAAGCCTTGGGCGATGTGGTCTTTGTCGATCCCGGCAGCACCGGCATGGTGGCCAAGGGCGACGAGGTGGCGGTAATTGAAAGCGTCAAGGCCGCCTCTGACATCCTTGCCCCGCTGGACGGCGAGATTGTCGAGGTCAACGCAGCGCTGGCCGACAGTCCGTCGCTGCTTAATGAAAACCCGCTGGAAAACTGGTTCTTCAAGATGAAGATCGGCGATCTGTCGGTGCTGGACGGCTATATGGACGAAGCCGCCTACAAGAAGCTGATCGGTTGAGGCAGAGATGAGCGAGAGCATTCCCGGCTACAACCCGTATGATTTTGCCAACCGCCGTCACATCGGCCCGTCACCTACGGAAATGGAAGCGATGCTTAAGGCGGTGGGCGTGCCCACGCTGGACGCGCTTATCGAGGAAACCGTGCCGAAATCGATCCGGCAGTCCGAACCCCTAGATTGGGCACCGCTCGCGGAACACGAGTTGCTGGCGCGGATGCGGGCGGTGGCGGCGAAGAACCGGGTGATGACCAGCCTGATCGGGCAGGGGTATTACGGCACGGTCACGCCGCCCGCGATCCAGCGCAACATCCTTGAAAACCCGGCGTGGTACACGGCCTATACCCCCTATCAGCCCGAAATCGCGCAAGGCCGGCTGGAGGCGCTGCTGAACTATCAGACGATGGTCGCCGACCTGACCGGTCTGACCGTCGCCAATGCCAGCCTGCTGGACGAGGCGACGGCGGCGGCGGAAGCGATGGCGATGGCAGAGCGCAGCGCGAAGTCCAAGTCGCGGGCGTTTTTCGTGGATAGGTTCTGCCACCCGCAGACCGTCGCGGTTATCCGCACCCGCGCCCTGCCGCTGGGCATCAAGATCATCGAGGACATGGTCGAAAAGCTGGACCCAAGCCAGGTATTCGGCGCGATCTTCCAGTATCCGGGCAGCTACGGGCATGTTCGCGATTTCACCCCCGAGATCGAGGCGCTTCATGCGGCGGGTGCGATTGCGGTGGTGGCAACCGATTTGCTGGCGCTGTGTATGCTCAAGGAACCCGGCGCGATGGGGGCGGATATTGCCGTCGGCTCCAGCCAGCGCTTTGGCGTGCCAATGGGCTACGGTGGCCCCCATGCCGCCTTCATGTCTTGTCGGGATGAATTGAAGCGATCCATGCCAGGGCGGATCGTGGGCGTTTCGGTAGATTCACGCGGCAACAAGGCTTACCGCCTGTCGCTGCAAACGCGCGAACAGCATATCCGTCGTGAAAAAGCCACGTCGAATGTCTGCACCGCGCAGGCGCTGCTGGCGGTGATGGCATCCTTCTATGCGGTGTTCCACGGCCCGGTTGGCCTGCGCGCCATTGCCGAACGTGTCCATTCGCGCACCTTGCGGCTGGCGCAGGCGCTGAAGGCGGCGGGGGCAAAGGTCAGCCCGAAGCATTTCTTCGACACGATCACGGTCGAGGTCGGCGTCGGGCAGGCGGGGATTCTGGCTGCCGCGCGGGCAGAGGGGCTGAACTTCCGCAAGATCGGCAACGACCGCGTGGGCATTTCTTTGGATGAAACCACGGGGGAAGATACGCTTGCCCGCGTGTTGCACGCCTTTGGGATCGAGGGTTTTGCCCCGCATCGCGCGAAGAATGGCTTCCCCGAAGAGCTGATGCGGCAGACGCCCTATCTGACGCATCCGGTGTTCCACATGAACCGCGCGGAATCGGAAATGATGCGCTATATGCGCCGCCTGTCCGACCGCGATCTGGCGCTGGACCGGGCGATGATCCCGCTCGGCTCCTGCACGATGAAGCTGAACGCGGCGGCGGAAATGATGCCGATCACCTGGCAGGCGTTTTCTTCGCTGCATCCGTTCGTGCCCGCCGATCAGGCGCAGGGCTATGCCGAGGCGATTGCCGATCTGTCGGAAAAGCTGTGCACGATTACCGGCTATGATGCGATGTCGATGCAGCCGAACAGCGGTGCGCAGGGCGAATATGCGGGACTGCTGACCATTCAGGCCTATCACCGGTCGCGTGGCGATGCCCACCGCGACATCTGCCTGATCCCGGTTTCGGCGCATGGCACCAATCCGGCATCGGCACAGATGGCGGGGATGAAGGTCGTCGTTGTCAAATCCTCGGCCAACGGCGATGTCGATCTGGACGACTTCCGCGACAAGGCGGAAGCTGCCGGTGCGAACCTTGCCGCCTGCATGATCACATATCCCAGCACCCATGGCGTGTTCGAGGAAACCGTGCGCGAAGTCTGTGCGATCACCCACAAGCATGGCGGGCAGGTCTATATCGACGGGGCCAACATGAATGCGATGGTGGGTCTGGTGAAGCCGGGGGAAATCGGCGGCGATGTCAGCCACCTGAACCTGCACAAGACATTCGCCATTCCGCATGGCGGCGGCGGGCCTGGCATGGGGCCCATCGGCGTCAAGGCGCATCTGGCCCCGCATCTGCCCGGCGATCCGCAGCAGGCGATGGGTGGCGCGGTCAGCGCCGCGCCTTATGGCTCTGCCTCGATCCTGCTGATTTCCTGGGCCTATTGTCTGATGATGGGCGGGCCAGGGCTGACACAGGCGACGCGGGTGGCGATCCTGAATGCGAACTATATCGCGGCGCGGCTGAAAGGGGCCTATCCTATCCTGTTCATGGGCAACCGGGGCCGCGTGGCGCATGAGTGCATTCTGGATACCCGCCCCTTTGCCGAAGCGGGCGTGACGGTGGATGACATCGCCAAGCGGCTGATCGACAACGGTTTCCACGCGCCAACGATGTCGTGGCCTGTGGCGGGCACGCTGATGGTGGAACCTACGGAAAGCGAGACGAAGGCCGAGATCGACCGCTTCATCACCGCACTTCTGGCAATCCGCGAGGAAATAGCGGCGGTGGAGCGTGGCGATATTTCTGCCGAGGCCTCGCCCCTGCGGCACGCGCCCCATACGGTCGAGGATCTGGTCGCCGACTGGGATCGTGCCTATTCCCGCGAACAGGGCTGCTTCCCCGCCGCCAGCTTCCGGGTGGACAAATACTGGCCGCCGGTGGGCCGGGTCGACAATGTTTTCGGTGATCGGAACCTGATCTGCATCTGCCCGCCGGTGGAAAGCTATGCGGAGGCTGCGGAATAGGAAAGATTATGCGCGCGTGGTTCTTTGATATCTACGGCAAGACAACGCCCCTTCGCTTTGGTCAGGCCGCCACGCCGCAAGCAGTGGCAGGGCAGGTTGTGGTTGCGGCGCGCGCCTGCGCGTTGAACGTACTTGATCTGAAAGTCCGCGATGGCGCGCTGAAGGCGGTACTGCCCCATGCGCTGCCCCTGACACCCGGCTATGACCTTTCCGGTATCATCGAAAGCTGCGGGCCGGGTGTTAGCGGCTGGAAGGTGGGAGATGCCGTCATCGCCTGCACGGGCGCCCGCAACCCGGGTGCGCTAGCGGAGCGGGTAGCGATTGATGCGGCGCTACTTGCGCCAGCGCCGCGCGGCACAGATATGGCGGATGCGGCAGGGCTGCCCGTGGCGGCGCTGACAGCATGGCAAGCGCTGGTCGAGCTTGGGAATGTTCGGCCGGACGCGAAGGTTTTTATCGAAGCGGGGTCAGGCGGGGTCGGGACCCTTGCGATCCAACTGGCCAAACATCTGGGTGCCTATGTCGCAACCACATGCAGCGCCGGGAATGCCGATCTGGTGCGGGCGCTTGGGGCCGATCAGATCATCGACTATCGGTCGCAGGATTACGGGGCGATGCTGTCGGGCTTTGATCTGGTGCTGCATTCGCAGGATGCCGCCTCGCTTGACAAGGGAATGCGCATCCTCAAATCCGGTGGCCTGCTCGTTTCGATCAACGGTACTCCGGATATGGAGTTCGCGCGCGACTATGGGCCGAACCTGCTTTTCCGCGTGATCCTGCGCGCCATTGGCATAGGCATCCGCCGCCGCGCCCGCAGGCTTGGCGTGCGCTATCGCTTCTTGTTCATGCGGGCCGATGGTGCGCAGTTGACCGAGATCAGTCGCCTGGTGGGCGAGGGCGTCTTGCGGCCTGTCACCGACAGCCGATTCCCTTTTGACAAGGCGGACGAGGCGCTGGCTCGTCTGGCCAGCGGCCGTGCGCGCGGCAAGATCCTGCTTGAAACCGCTGCAACGTGACACACTTTTGGTTGCAGCCACTTCCCTGAAGGTGCCGAATACGTGATCCACATCAAGGCCGTTCCTCCCGTCACTGCTACACAAAGCCATCAAGGAGGATACGATGATCGAAATCACCCCGGACAAGGTCGTCCAGGTCATCTTTCAGGCGCGGGAGGACAAGGCCGCCGAAACGGAACTGCACGAGTTTATCGCGGGACTGAACGATGACGAGAAGGCCCATCTGACCGCAATCGCCTGGGTTGGACGCGGCACGTTCGAGCTTGAGGACTACTCTGATGCTGTGGCAACCGCGCGGGCGGAAGCGTCGGCCCCAACCGAAGACTATCTGATGGGTATGCCACATCTGGCCGAAAATCTGGAGGCTGGGCTTGAAGCGCTGGGCATCGACGTGACGGGGGAGGAGGAAGATCTTCTCTGACCGCGCCAACTACGGGGCGCGGCCTGAGGGGCGACCTCTTGCATCGCGGCAGGCTGCTTCCGATATATAATAAAATCGGAATATGAGGCTGCCGTGAGCGATGCTGTCAAACTATGTTGTACCACCTGCGGGCAGCTGAACCGTGTCCCTGCGGAACGGTTGCAGCAGGCTCCGAAATGCGGTTCCTGCGGCGATCCGCTGCTGGGCGGGCGCGTGGCAGAACTCGATCTTCGCGTCCATGACCGTGTAACAAAATCCGACGAACTGCCGCTGCTCGTTGATTACTGGGCACCGTGGTGCGGGCCATGCCGGATGATGGCCCCGGAATTTTCCAAAGCCGCACATGCGATGAAAGGCCGAGCGCGCTTTGCCAAGATCAATACAGAAGACTTTCCGCAGGTCTCGCAAAGGCTTGGCATCCGCGGCATTCCGCTTCTGATCCTGTGGAAGAATGGGCGCGAGGTGGCACGGCTGGCAGGTGCGCGCCCGTCGGCAGAGATTGAAAGCTTTGTGCGACAGTCTGTGGCCTGACCGCTCCAGAGCGCAGCTTGACAAACGCCCATGCTTGCGCCAGATCAAAGCCCGGTGCGGGGAAGTAGCTCAGTTGGGAGAGCGCGTCGTTCGCAATGACGAGGTCGTCGGTTCGATCCCGATCTTCTCCACCAAAATCCACGGATAAATATCAAAAATGCGGCCCCCGAAGGGACCGCAAGTGCTCTGACAAAATGTGTGTGCGTATCGTCAGAGAATGAAATCGGCCGCCGTATAGGCATTAGCCAGCACGCCGCCATCCTCGATCCGGATCAGCAGTTCGAACGTGCCGTCGTTGTCGGTGTTGCCACGAATGACGGACGTGGTGCCGTCGTTGACGACCGAAAGCCGACCGATGCCGGTGCCGCCCCAGATGAAGGCATTGTTGCCGGCAAGGACCGTGTTTGAGTCGATGGCCGACAGGTCGATGCGGTCGCCGACCGCTGCGCCTGCGCCCTCAAAGGCGATCGCCCCGTCACCTGCGATGATGCGGTCGACATTGGCCCCTGCGGACTGGCTGGCAAGATTGAACTTGAACGAGTCGCGCCCAAGGCCACCCACCAGCACATCGGCCTGATCGCCGCCGACCATCGTGTCGTTTCCAGCAAGTCCGCGCAGGGTATCTGTGCCGGTGAAGCCCAGCAGTGTGTTGTTGCTGCCATTGCCAATGATGGTGTTGGCCAGCCCGTTCCCGCCGCCCGTGATCGCCGTTCCGGTCAGGATCAGATGTTCGACGTTGGCGCGCAGGTCAGAGACATCGACGCTGGATTCCACAGTATCGACGCCGCCCGCCGCTCCGGCGGTGCTTTCCTCCCAGTAATCCAGAATGTTGTCGACATAGTAGTAATCGCTGCCGTTGCCGCCATACATGCTGTCGGCACCCTGACCGCCCTGCAGCGTGTCGTTGCCGTCCTGACCGAATACGAAGTCGTTGCCCTGACCTGCGCCGAGCCAGTCGTTGCCGGTGCCGCCCCAGACCGTATCGTTGCCAAGGCCGGCCAGCACGCTGTCATTGCCGATGCCGGTGTCGATATAGTTGTTGCCGCTGGTCCCCCACACGGTGTCGTTGCCATCGCCCATGATGACATTTTCCATGTTGATGAAGGATTCACCGGCGAAGTTGGTAGCACCAGAGGCCAGATCGACAAAATAGGCGCCGTCAAAGGTGGTATTGTTCAGCCAGTCGTTGCCGGTGCCGCCGTCGATGGTTTCCGGTGTGCCAAAGCTGGAATAGATGTAATCGTCGCCCGCACCGCCGAATTGCGTGTCGGAACCGCCGCCGCCCAGCATGGTGTCGTTGCCGTTGCCGCCATTCAGATAGTCGTTGCCGGCCCCGCCATCCATATAGTCGTTGTCATTTTCGCCATAGAGGGTGTCGTTGCCGGCCTCGCCATAGAGGGTGTCGTTTCCATCATACCCCCACAGCGTGTCATTGCCGGCGCCCAGGGCGATGTAGTCGTTTCCGAGCCAGCCGTCAGCAAAGTCGTTGGCGGCGGAAGGGAATGATCCGGCGGGGTTGCGGGTGACCGTGGCCGAGACGAACCAAGAGGCGATGGTCTCGTTATTGTTGCCAGTGCCAGTAAAGTTAGCCATGATTTCAATCCTTTATATGCAGGCCCGAGGCTGGCCCACCATGAAAACTATGCAGCGTCGCAAGCCCGGATTGCCCGGTGTCACCAATAAACTTGTCACAGCAAAATACCGAACGCTGCGTTTCCTGAAGTAGCACAGTCCGCCGTTCGCTGTCGTGAAGCTTCGATGAAGTTTCGATGAATTTGCGATCTTTTGACGGAAGCCATGTTTGTGGCCGCGACTGGGACGTTCAGGGTGAGGGGCGTTTGCATCTCGCATCCCACCCTGTCGCGTGGTATGCTGCGATGCAGAAAACAAAGGCGGCTTTCATGGCAGGCACGGTCATCACGATTGCGCAGCAAAAGGGTGGGTCGGGCAAGACCACCCTCGCGGTTAATCTTGCCGTTGCCTTTTCCAAGGCAGGGCGCAGTGTTGCAGTGCTTGACACCGATCCGCAGGGCAGTCTGGGCCGCTGGTTCATGGCGCGGCGGGATCTGCTTGGCGAAGCGGGAATCGAGTTTTCCACGGCTTCGGCCTGGGGCGTTTCCTATGAATGCGAAAAGCTGAAGCGGCAAGTCGAGGTCATCATTATCGATACACCGCCCAAGGTGGATGCCGACTTGCGCCCCGCACTGCGCGAGGCCGATCTGGTTCTGGTGCCCGTGGCCGCCAGTCACGTTGACCTGTGGGCGACCGATTCCGTTCTGGATCTGGCCCGCCGCGAAGGAAAGCGCACGCTTCTGGTGATGAACCGGGTCAAGGCGGGGACGCGTCTGGCTGCCGAGGTTGCCGAAGCGGCCGCTGGCATGGATGCAGAGCTTGCAGCATCGCGTTTGTCAAACCGGGTCGTCTATGCCGAAACGCTTGGCCAAGGGCGCGGCGTCAGCGAGGCCGGCAAAAGCCCCGCCACGGATGAAGTTCAGGCCCTGGCCAAAGAAGTGATGGCATTGGTCTGACTGTCGGACCTTTGCGCAAGCAGCGCGGATTTCCGCCGTTCTCCTTGCAAGACGCGGTGCCTGATCCCATTTCGTCAGCAACAGAAAACAGGAGTTGCCGATGAAATGTCCGCAGGATGGGACCACCCTTCTGATGACCGACCGCAGCGGGGTCGAGATTGACTATTGCCCGACCTGTCGCGGTGTTTGGCTGGATCGGGGTGAGCTTGACAAGATCATTGAAAGGGCCGGGGCGGGCGGTCCTGCCGTCGCGCTATCAGAGCCAGCCCGCGCCGCAGTTGACAGCTATGCACCGCAGGCCAGCCGCCCAACCGAACGTGTGCCGGAAAGGATGGCCGAGCACAGACGCGACGACGACGACTATCGCCGCCGTCATGATGATGACGATTACCGGCGCCGCCCCAAGCGCCGCGAGAGCTTCCTGAGCGAGCTGTTCGATTTCGATTGAGCAGGTGGCTTCGGTTACCTCGCCGACGGCCCCTGCACGATCAGAATCCAGAATGCATAGGCCCCGGCTGCGGCAAACAGGACCGCCCAGCCGGGATTTCCCGTCCAGATTTCGACCCCGGCCCAGAAGAGCGGCAGCAGGGCGGTGGCCCAGCGCCGCCATGGTGCGGCAAAGAACGGATGGTCCGGGTCCAGAAACTTCATGGCAATCCTTGCGATACGATGCGTGCATGATGCATCGCATGCCGGTCTGTGCCAATCTGTATCTGCCGAACACCGACCGGGAGGACAGAAATGCCAAGGATCGCCGCCGATTTTCACGGTCAGACCGTGATCACCACATTCGAGATGACGCCGGGCACCTGCGATGATGTGCTGGACGCGCTGCGCGCCGCCTATGAAGAAGTGATCCGCCACCAGCCGGGCTTCATCGGGGCGGCGATCCATGTCAACGATGCCCATACCCGCATCGCCAACTACAGCCAGTGGAAGCGCCGCGAGGATTTCCAGGCCATGTTGCGCACCCCCGAAATGAGAGCGCGCAACCGGCATATCTCGGCACTTTGCGCCAGGTTTGAACCGGTGATGTATGAGGTCGCAGCGGTGTTCTGATCCGCGACCGCCTGGTGCATCGGGAACCGAAGCGGACTTTTCGCGTTACCGTCTTATGAACCGCCCCGCCCGAACACCGGGCGGATGGCGATGGGTAAGGGAGAGCGGACATGGCAGTTGAAGGGCTTCTTGTGACCCTTGTGATAGGTGCGATTGCGGGCTGGCTTGCAGGTGTGCTGGTCAAGGGATACGGTTTTGGCATCCTCGGCAATATCATCGTGGGGATTGTCGGCGCATTTCTTGCGACGCTTCTGTTCGGTGGTATCGGCTGGACGTTCGGCAGCCCCATCCTTGGGTCCATCATCCATTCGACCATCGGCGCGGTCATCCTGCTGTTGCTGATCAGGCTGGTCAAACGCGCGACCTGATGGTCTGACGCTGGAACGTGCGGCGCAAGGGGCAGGGAAAGCCTGCCCCTTGTCATGTGTCAACTGCGAAAAGGCGTCGCATCGGTCCGGCTTGCTGGCTTGCGGGCTGTCAGCGCGCGGGTCGCCAGCATTCCTGCAACCATGGCCGCCAGAAAAATCGCAACATCGACAACGCCGGTGCCAAGAACCGGGATCGCCCCACCCGGGCAAAATCCGGTGATCCCCCAGCCGATGCCGAACAGTGCCGATCCGCCGATCAGTTTTGTGTCAATGGTTCGTGCGGTGGGCAGGCTGAACTTCCGTTCAAACATCGGTGCAGGGCGGGGCAGCACCAGCCGATAACCTACACAGGTCACAACCAGTGCGCCGCCCATGACCAGAAGCAGGCTTGGATCCCAACTTCCGGCGACGTCGAAGAAGTTGATAACCTTGGCGGGGTTTCCCATGCCCGATATCACGATGCCGATGCCAAACATCAGGCCGATCAGATAGACGGTCAGCAGCCGCATCCTAACCCCCGATCACATGACGAAGCACAAACACGGTCAGCCCGGTTGTAAGCATGAAGGTCATCGTGGCGGCAATCGATCGGGGCGACAGTCGCGCCATCCCGCAGACACCGTGACCCGATGTGCAGCCGCCGCCCAAGGTGACACCGACCCCCACGATCAGCCCGCCCGCCACCAGCGCTGTGGTGCTGACCGGAATCTCTACGGGTGCCATACTGCCCGACAGCGCCCAGACCACTGCCGGGGCGGAAACCATGCCAGCCACCAATGCAGCACGCCACAGCCAGTCGGCGCGCGACTCTGGCGCAAACAGCCCGATCAGTATGCCGGTTGCGCCCATGATCCGCCCCAGCGTCAGCATGAGCAGGACCGAGGCCAGGCCAATCAGCATGCCGCCAGACAACGAAAGCAGGGGGGTGAAACTTGTTTCCATGACGGTAATCCAGGATGCGGGGTTATTCTGCGGCGACTGTGCCATTGGCCATCGCGTCAAATGTGGCGCGGGCGGCATCGATCGCGGGCAGGTTTTCAAGCGCCCATAGGGAAAGCGCGCGAACGGGTTCCCGCATGGACTGGCCAAGGGCGGTCAGTTCATATTCGACCTTTGGCGGGATTGTCGGATGGTGATGGCGTAGCACAAGTCCGTCGCGTTCCAGATCGCGCAGGGTCAGGCTGAGCATGCGCTGCGAAATACCCAGTTCGCGTTTCAGTTCGTTGAACCGCATCTTCCCGCCGCTCAGCCGATAGACGATCAGCGTGCTCCACCGGTCACCGACGCGGGCCAGAACCTCTCCGATGCGGGTGCATTCGCAGGGGGATTTCGGGGCGGTCATGGCGGTTCCTGTTGTGTTACCCGGTTACAGGAATGTGCCTTCTTGCAGGATTTGTCCAGTCCCGTATTTATACTTGGTATTCTTTTTATACTGAATGGCACAAGGAAGTCTAACCATGCTGCACGAACGACTGAACTGGCGATATGCCACCAAGAAGATGGACCCTGCAAAATCGGTGTCGCAGGAAAAGGTTGACCGGATACTGGAGGCAGCACGGCTTGCCCCCACTTCCAGCGGGTTGCAGCCGTTCGAGGTGATCGTTGTGACCAACCCGGAGGTAAAGGCAAAGTTGCGCGCTGCCGCATATGATCAGGCACAAATCACAGATGGTTCGCATGTGTTGGTCTTTGCAGCGTGGGACAATTACACGGCTGAACGCATTGATGCCGTCGTGACCCGAACGGAAGCTGAACGCGGCAGCCCGAACGAGATGCTGCGCGGCTACTATGAAGGGTTGAAGGCCAGCTATCTGCCCCGCAGCGCCGACGTAAACCACGAACACGCGGCGCGGCAGGCCTATATCGCCTTTGGCATCGCCGTGACTGCCGCCGCCTTTGAGGAGGTGGACGCAACGCCGATGGAAGGGTTCGATCCCGATCAGGTCGACGCGATCCTTGGCCTGCGCGCTCGTGGCCTGCGGTCGGTCACGCTGCTGCCGCTGGGCTACCGCGCGGACGAAGGCGACTGGCTGCTTGGCCAGAAAAAGGTGCGCCGCCCGCTGGCCGATCTGGTCACAGAAGTCGCCTGATACGGGAAGGCGGTGCCAAAACAGGGCCGCCTTTTCCTTGCCAGGCGGCACCGATGCCGTTATAGCCCCCCAATCCTGAACAGACTCGCCCTGACCGGACCACCGGGCGGGGTTGTCTTGTTCGGGGCGATCAAAGACCGGCGGAGCCAACCGCATGGCCAGTGAAACATGACAAAAGGAAAACTGAACGCATGTGCGCAAAAGCGACGATGGAAGAATTTGAAGCCCTTCTGAAAGAGAGCTTCGAGATCGACACCCCCGAAGAGGGTTCGGTCGTCAAAGGCAAGGTTATCGCCATCGAGGCGGGCCAGGCCATCATCGATGTCGGCTACAAGATGGAAGGCCGCATCGACCTGAAAGAATTCGCAAATCCGGGCGAGGCGCCGGAGATTGCCGTGGGCGATACCGTCGAGGTTTACCTTGACCGCGTGGAAAATGCCCGTGGCGAAGCCTCGATCAGCCGTGAAAAGGCCCGCCGCGAAGAGGCGTGGGACCGGCTTGAAAAAGCGTACGAGAAAGAAGAGCGCGTCGATGGTGCCATCTTCGGCCGCGTCAAGGGCGGCTTCACCGTCGATCTGGGCGGTGCCGTGGCCTTCCTGCCCGGTTCGCAGGTCGATGTGCGCCCCGTGCGTGATGCCGGCCCGCTGATGGGTATGAAGCAGCCGTTCCAGATCCTGAAGATGGACCGTCGTCGCGGCAATATCGTGGTGTCGCGTCGCGCCATTCTGGAAGAAAGCCGCGCAGAGCAGCGCGCCGAAGTTATCGGCAAGCTGGCCGAGGGCGACGTGGTTGACGGTGTGGTCAAGAACATCACCGAATATGGTGCCTTCGTCGATCTGGGCGGCGTTGACGGTCTGCTGCACGTCACTGACATGGCCTGGCGCCGCGTCAACCATCCGTCGGAAATCCTGGCGATCGGCGAAACCGTCAAGGTTCAGGTCGTCAAGATCAACAAGGACACCCATCGCATCAGCCTGGGAATGAAGCAGCTTCAGTCCGATCCGTGGGATGCCGTCGAAAAGGCCTATCCGCTGGGTTCGGTTCACAAGGGCCGCGTCACCAACATCACCGACTACGGCGCATTCGTCGAGCTGGAGGCCGGTGTCGAGGGTCTGGTGCACGTTTCGGAAATGTCCTGGACGAAGAAGAACGTTCACCCCGGCAAGATCGTCTCTACCTCGCAAGAGGTGGATGTCATGGTGCTGGAAATTGACACCGCCAAGCGCCGCGTGTCACTGGGCCTGAAACAGACCCAGCGTAACCCGTGGGAAGTCTTTGCCGAAACCCATCCAGTCGGCACGATGATCGAGGGCGAGGTCAAGAACATCACCGAATTCGGTCTGTTCGTCGGCCTGGAAAACGACATCGACGGCATGGTGCACCTGTCCGACCTGAGCTGGGATCAGCGCGGCGAGGATGCCATCCAGAACTACCGCAAGGGCGATACCGTCCAGGCGGCCGTGACCGAAGTGGATGTCGAAAAGGAACGCATCTCGCTTTCGATCAAGGCCATGGGTGCGGATACGTTCAGCGATGCGGTTGATGGCGTGAAGCGTGGCTCGGTCATCACCACGACCGTGACTGCGATCGAGGAGGGCGGCATCGAGGTGGAATATAACGGCATGAAGTCGTTTATCCGCCGTTCCGATCTGTCGCGTGACCGCGCCGACCAGCGCCCGGAACGCTTCCAGGTGGGCGACCATGTCGACGCCCGCGTGACCAACGTCGACAGCAAGACCCGTCGTCTAGGCCTGTCGATCAAGGCGCGCGAGATCGCCGAAGAGAAAGAGGCCGTCGAACAGTATGGTTCGTCCGACTCTGGTGCTTCGCTGGGCGATATCCTTGGCGCTGCGCTGCGCGGCAACAAGTGATCGATCAATAACCTGCCTTGCCCCGACAAAGGGGCAAGGTGGGCGTCAGGCCCCACCGGCAACGGTGGGGCTTTTTGTTCCGAATCGCTGTCTGACGGGACGATTCCACCTGCATGTCCCTTCAATGCCGCGTCGCAGCGTTCTGTGCGGGCCTCTGTACAAACACCGGATTGCCTGTGGCGCAGCCGAAAAGTCCCTGTTTTCAAATCTCTCAGGGGCTTTTCCGTTTGAGCAACCCGGATTTCCCCCTATAGTCTGTCGATGAAGCGAAGCGCGGTGGAAGCCACAAAGTCGCGCGCCGGGGGGCATTCATGATTCGATCCGAACTGATCCAGAAGGTTGCAGAAGAAAATCCGCATCTTTTCCAGCGCGATGTAGAGCGGATCGTGAACACGATCTTTGAGGAAATCATTGACGCGATGGCGCGGGGCGACCGGGTCGAACTGCGCGGTTTCGGGGCGTTTTCGGTCAAGCGCCGTGATGCCCGGGTTGGCCGCAATCCGCGTACCGGCGATTCCGTCGATGTCGACGAAAAACATGTGCCGTTTTTCAAGACCGGAAAGCTGTTGCGGGACCGGCTGAACGGAAAGTAGGAACCTGCCGATGCGATACCTGCGCTACGCCTTTCTTGCGGCGCTCGGCCTTGTGCTGCTGACCGTGGCGCTGGCGAACCGTGGCCCGGTGACGCTGCGCCTGCTGCCCGAAGGAACGGGTGCGTTCTGGGGGCTTGACCACGCGATCACCTTGCCGCTGTTCCTGGTGATCTTCATGGGCATCGTCGTGGGGCTGCTGGTCGGCTTTGTCTGGGAATGGTTTCGCGAACACAAGCTGCGGTCGGCGGCCAGCGCCAGCCGGAGAGAGATCGACCGCCTGCGATCGGAGGTCGCCCGGACAAATGGCGACAGTGGCAAGCCCAAGGATGCCGTCCTTGCATTGCTGGAACAAGCTCCCCGGCGCTGAACCGGGGCCTTTTCGGATAGGGCCATGTCACAGGACGTGCGCATCAAGATATGCGGCCTGACCCAGGCCGCGGATGTCGAAGCTGCCGTCGGCGCGGGCGCGGCGTATCTGGGTTTTGTGTTTTTCCCGAAATCACCGCGCAATGTTCTGGTGCCGCAGGCCGCCAGTCTTGCCCTCACGGTGCCATCAGGTGTCGCCAAGGTTGCGCTGACCGTCGATGCTGACGATGCGACGCTTGATGCTATTGTCGATATCGTGCCGGTGGACATGCTGCAACTTCACGGCAGCGAAAGCCCGGACCGTGTGGCAGAAGTGCGCGCGCGTTATGGTCTGCCGGTGATGAAGGCGGTGGGGATAGCAGGTGAAGCCGATCTGCCAAAGCTTATGGATTACAGCCTTGTGTCGGATCAGATCCTTGTCGATGCAAAGCCGCCGCGCGGATCAGCGCTGCCGGGGGGGAACGGGCTTGCCTTTGACTGGCGCCTGCTGGTCGGACGGCACTGGTTGCGCCCATGGATGCTGGCCGGCGGATTGACCCCGGAAAACGTGGCCGAGGCGATCCGGCTGACCGGCGCGCGTCAGGTGGATGTGTCATCGGGGGTAGAAAGCGCGCCTGGCGTGAAAGACAGGGATCGTATCACTGCGTTTGCAAGGGCCGCCCGCGGAGAGGCTTGATGCGTGTCTGTTATCTTCACATCGGCATGCACAAAACCGGTTCTACCGCGATCCAGACGGCGCTTGACGGCTATGATGATGGAGCCACCACCTATCTGAAGCTGGCGCTGACAAATCATAGTGCCGAGATATTCACGGCGTTTTCCGAGCGTCGCGGAACGATTCTGATGCGGCAGTTGCCGAAATCGGCAAGCCCCGACGTGCTTGCCGCCGGGATCCGCGCAAAGATGCTGGCGCAGATCACGGCGCACCGTAAGAACCTGATCATATCGGGCGAAGAGATGTCTGCGCAATTCGGGCAGGCGGAAATTTCTGCGCTGCGCAGTTTTCTGGAACCGCATTTCGACAGGCTGCATGCCGTCGTCTATGTCCGGGAGCCGGGTTCGATGATGCGCAGTGTCATGCAGGAACAGATAAAGAATGGTCTCACAACATTCGATATTGCGCTGTTCTATCCGAATTATCGCGCGCGGCTTGCGCCATGGCACGACACCTTTGGCGACGAAGGCATGACCTTTGTTGCCTTCGATCCCAAAACTTTCCCAAAAGGCAGCGTGATTGCCGATTTCGCACGCCGCGTCGGCATAACCGTTTCGCATGCAGATGAGCATCGTGCGAATGAAAGTCTTAGCGCAGAAGCCTGCGCCATCCGGTTCCTTCAGAATCATCAACGGCCGGCATACGATCGTCTTCCGTTTGGCGGGCGGCTGCGCATGATGAGGGAAAATCTGGCGGTGACAGATTTCGGCTCAACTCCGCTTGATCTTGATACGATCAGCCGTTCACGGATCATCGCGGAAAATAACGGCGATATCGGCTGGATAGAGGCACGCCTTGGCGGAAGCCTGCCGGAGGCCAGGCCGGTAAAAGGTGCGATCATTTTTGAATCGGAACCGCAGATACTGGATTTTGCTGCGACACTTGAACCGTCGTTCCGGCAGTGGGTCGAAGCAACAATGCCCATATCCAAACGTGTCAGGGCGCTAAGCCGGGTGCTTCGCGGGCGGGGGCTGCAATAATGATGCGCTGCGGCATTCCTTGTGTGGTGCCGGGACAGTAGGCTATAGGCTCTGGACCTTGCGCCGGAAGGGGAAGCAAACGATGCCCGACGACCTGATCAACAGCTACAAGACTGGTCCCGACGAACAGGGCCGCTTTGGCATCTTTGGCGGTCGGTTCGTTTCCGAAACGCTGATGCCGCTGATCCTGGAGCTTGAGGCGCAGTATGAGCGTGCCAAGACTGATGCCAGCTTCTGGGCAGAGATGAATTTTCTCTGGAAGCATTACGTGGGCCGTCCCAGCCCTCTGTATCACGCCGAACGGCTGACCGAACATCTGGGCGGTGCCAAGGTTTACATGAAGCGGGATGAACTGAACCACACCGGCGCGCACAAGATCAACAATGTGCTGGGCCAGATCATCCTGGCCCGCCGCATGGGCAAGACCCGCATCATCGCCGAAACGGGCGCGGGGCAGCATGGCGTGGCCACCGCGACCGTCTGCGCCAAGTTCGGGCTGAAATGCGTGGTCTACATGGGCGCGCATGATGTGGAGCGGCAGGCGCCGAATGTGTTCCGCATGCGGCTGCTGGGGGCGGAAGTCATCCCCGTGACCAGCGGTCGTGGAACGCTTAAGGATGCAATGAACGATGCCCTGCGTGACTGGGTGACGAATGTGCGCGACACCTTCTATTGCATTGGCACCGTGGCCGGCCCGCATCCCTATCCGGCGATGGTGCGCGATTTCCAGTCGATCATCGGCAAGGAAGCAAAGGAGCAATTGCAGGAGGCTGAGGGTCGTCTGCCCGATACGATCATCGCGGCCATCGGCGGCGGGTCGAATGCGATGGGGCTGTTCTATCCGTTCCTTGATGACCGCTCGGTGCGGATTATCGGCGTGGAAGCGGGCGGCAAGGGCGTGGATGACCGGATGCAGCATTGTGCCAGTCTGACGGGCGGGCGGCCCGGCGTGCTGCACGGCAACCGCACCTATCTGCTTCAGGACGAAGATGGCCAGATCCAGGAAGGTTTCTCCATCTCTGCAGGCCTCGACTATCCCGGCATTGGTCCGGAACATTCCTGGCTGCACGAAACCGGTCGCGCCGAATATGTGGCGATCACGGATGTCGAGGCCCTGGGGGCGTTCCAGCTTTGCTGTCAACTCGAAGGGATCATCCCTGCACTGGAACCCAGCCACGCGCTGGCCCATGTCATGAAGATCGCGCCGGAACTGCCCAAGGATCACCTGATCGTCATGAACATGTGTGGACGTGGGGACAAGGATATCTTCACGGTGGCCAAACACCTTGGCTTTGACATGAAGGTGTAAGCGGCGCCCCACACGGCTGTGCAAGCCATCAGCGGGAATGCCGAAATTCCGCACATAAGCACCTGTGCTATGGGCCGCCTTAGTATTGCCGTGCTTTCCGTTCCTTATCCGGTCGCCACCCCGGCGCCCGTCAACGGAGGAACGGATGAAACGCACACTTGTCCTGAGCACAGCACTTATTCTTACGGCCACCATGGGCCTTGCAAAGATCAACACCGATGCACTTGTCGCCGACTATCAGGCGATGGGCTACACCCGGATCGAGGTAAAGACCGGCCCGACCCAGACCAAGGTCGAGGCGATCCGTGGGACGGAAAAGCTTGAAGTCATCTATGACTCCGGCACGGGTTCCGTGCTGAAGAGTGAAACCGAAACGGTCGACTCTGGCGATGACTTGCGCCCGGGCGTCGAAATCGACAGTCAGAACCGGGATTTCGTCCGGGTAAAGTCCAGCAGCAGCGATGATGAAGGTTCGGACGACGACAGTGACGATGAAGATGATGATAATGACGACGACAGTGACGATGACCATGACAGCGACGACGATAACGACGACGATGATGACAGCGACGACGACAGCGGTGACGACAGCGGTGACGACGACGACAACTGAAGCGCCGTGCGGTGTTATCTGAGGGACATGCTTACCTGCGCGTCATGCGGATGCGCAGGGGGTATGCAATGTCATGGCTGTTTGGCCGGAGTCGGCCCCTGACCTGACCCTGTCGGATCAATCCGCGGAATGGGCGTTCAGGATTTCCAGCGGCACCACATCCAGCGTACGCCGATGCGTCGCGGCCAGATGCACCTGCGGTGCCGCGCCCTCCTCATGCGCCTGAAGGAAGCGCAGGGCACACAGGCACCAGCGGTCACCCGGTTTCAGGCCGGGAAAGCGGTATTCCGGGCGCGGAGAGGACAGGTCGTTGCCCAGATATTTCGACAGCGCCAGAAACTCCGCCGTCATCACCGCGCAGACGGTATGCCGCCCGGTGTCCTCGGCGCAGGTGTTGCAGTGACCGTCGCGAAAAAAGCCAGTGAGCGGAGAAGTGGAACATGGCTCCAGCACACCACCCAGAACATTGATCGCTGCATCCTTTTCCATCAGTCCGATTCCTGTCGTGGCTGCCAGTCGATCCAGCGGCCATGGAAATCGGCACGCCCAAGACGAAGCGTTTGCCCCTGCGGATAGATAGTCAAGCGCAATCCCGCCCCGGGGGATTGGCCATCGGATTCCATCGACAGGCGTGCAAGGGGCGCATCCGGTGTTGCACGCGCACCGGCCTGCGCGATCAGGGCTTCGCCGGCTTTTCTGGATGGCTCGGGGAAATACTGCCACGCGACGGTATGAAAGACCATGTGTAGCCGTCCCGGCATCGGCTTCGCAAGTCTGTCTTCCAGCCAGACAATGGCGTCCCCCTTGGCAACGACAGGCGGATTTCGCACTGCCTCATCCAGCGCGGCCCGCAGACGGGCGTGCCGTTCGAACTGATCGGGCCAGACGTAGGCACAGAGACGCAGACCGTCCTGCCGCGCATCCAGTGGCGAAAGGTCCACGCCGGCACGAGAAGCGATGACGGGGGCGCAAATCTCTGGTTGCTGTCCACGCCATTCTGGCCGCAAGGCAAGGGCGGGATCGTGGGGACCAAGCAGTTCTCCCGCTACCTCCAGCACGTAACGGTCGAAATTCAGGTTCAGGCCTGCGCTTGCCCCCAGTTCCGACACGACCAGCGGCAGACGGAAACGCGCTGCCAGAAAATGAGCCGCCGGGATCAGCGCGGCGGATCGGGCCACTTCGTTGGTCTGCGGGGGACGATCCATCCATTGCATCAGCAGTGCCTCATGCCGGATTATGGCATTCATGACGGCGGTCAGCAGCATATGGTCGGAGGTTTTGGCAGGCGGATAGATGGCCGACAGCACGGCATCGTGGCGTTCCAGAACCAATGCGTGCAACGCGCCTGCCAGCCGCAACGCGATCGCATCGCCAGTCGCGTCGATAACACCCGGCCAACTTTCGATCCGTCGCTTCACAGCGCCGTCCGGCAGGCCCTGACCCGCAAGACCCGCAAGCAACCGCGCGGTGAAGGGTGAACCAAGTTCGCGGCAGGCAGCCGCCTGCGCATCGAAAGCGTCACGCCAGTTCACCGGAACCGATCCACCAGCCGTTGCAGGGCACTTTTCGGGGGATCCGCTTCTGCCAATGGTGCGGTCCCGGTCTTTGCATCCGCCTTCGCCACGACTTTTACCTCTGCGGGCGGTTCCGGCCTTTGCCCGCCTGTCGACGATCTCGGCGGCGCGGTGCGCAGGGCGACCGCATTCATGAACCGCGCATTGTCGCCAGCCGCCAGCGCTTCTGCCCCGTCGGAAATGCCCCGCAGCATATCATCCAGCCACTCCATATCTGCCTTCGCGAAATCATGCAGCACGTAAGCAGCCACGGCATCCTTGTGGCCGGGATGGCCGATGCCCAACCGAACGCGGCCATAAGCCTCGCCCAGATGGGCATGGATCGAGCGCAGGCCGTTATGCCCGGCATGGCCGCCGCCCTGTTTTACCCGCAGCTTGCCGGGGGCAAGATCCAGTTCGTCGTGAAAAACGGTGATGTCGGCCAGGGGAAGCTTGTGAAAGGCAACAGCAGCCTGCACCGCCTGGCCGGACAGGTTCATGAAGGTTTCGGGTTTCAGCAGCAGAACCTTTTCTGCGCCAAGCCGCCCCTCTGAAACCTGCCCCTGAAACGCGCGCTTCCACCCGGAAAAACCGTGGTCGGCCGCGATCCGGTCAACGGCCATGAAGCCGATGTTGTGACGGTTGCCTGCATATTTCGCACCGGGATTGCCCAGACCGACGAACAGTTTCATGATGCGCGCCCCCCGTTCCCCTTTCACATAGCGGGCATGGCGGGGCGGTTCAACGCGCGCATCGGTCCGCAAACGAAAACGGGGGGCCGCGAAGCCCCCCGCCTGATCTGAACCCGTTTCCGATCACTCGGCTTCGGCGTTTTCTTCCGACTGCAGGCCCGAGGGCGCGGCAATATTGGCGATCACGAAGTTGCGGTCGATTGTCGGCTTCGCGCCGCCCGGCAGTGCCACATCGCCGATGTGGATCACGTCACCGATCTGTTTGCCGGTCAGGTCCACGGTGATGTGATCGGGAATGTCGCCCGCGACCACTTCCAGTTCCACTTCCGGGCGTACGATGGTCAGTGTGCCGCCACGCTTCAGCCCAGGGCTGGCCTCGTGATTTTCAAAGGTCACGTGGATGAACAGGTTGATGCGGCTTTCATCGTGGATGCGCATGAAATCGACATGGGTCGGCTGATCCTTGACAACATCACGCTGGACGTTGCGGCAGATCACATGCACGTCTTCCTGACCTTCGACCTTCAGGTTGAACAGCATCTGCTTGAAGCGGCCAGCTTTCAGACGCTTCAGCAAGGAATAATATTCGAGGTTGATCGCTAAGGGCGCTTTACCGTCGCCATAAACGATGCCGGGTACGTTGCCTGCGCGGCGAGATTGACGGGCGGCCCCCTTGCCTGTCCCCGTCCGTACCGCGGCTACCAGATCCGGGATCTGTCCAGCCATTGGTTCTTCTCCATCAAAAAGGGGCATCCTCCAAGGGTGCATGCCCATGAGCGGTGCCCTATAGCGGGGATCGATCCCGATGGGAAGCGGATTCGGAAAGGATGGCCGGTCGAAGAGTTTCCGGTCGTGACAGATGGTCATCATTCGTGACTGTTAGCGGCACCAAGGCCATGATAGCCCGGCCAAAACGAAACTTCTTCGAGGTCGGGCAAAGTGTCTTTTGTGCGGGAAATCAGCATTTCGCGTGCGCCGGCTGCGGCGCTTTCGGCGGTGGGTGTGTTCTGGGGCGGTTTTGCCGCCTATGTGCCCGACCTGAAGGCCGGAATTGGTGCGGATGATTCCACCTGGGGCATGGTGATGATCATGTCGGCGCTGGGGGGCATGTGCGCCATGTACATGGCACCCCGTGTTATCCAGCTTGTCGGTCGTCCGGTTCTGCCGGTCGCGGCTGTGTTGCTTGCCATTGCGGCTTTCTATCCGATCCTTCCATCCGGCACTGCCGGTCTTGCCATCGCGCTGTTCGGCATGGGGGCCAGCGTTTCGCTGCTGGATATCAGCGCGAATGTCCGCATCTCGGTGCTGGAGGAACGCCATGGCCTGCATCTGATGAACCTGAATCACGCCATGTTTTCGTTTGCCTTCGCCGCTTCCGCCTGGGCCACCAGCCTTGCGCGGCAGGCGGGCTACGGCCCTTCCGATATTGCGCCGGTGGTGGTCTTGGCCGTGCTTGCCCATGTTGTGCTGATGGCAGAGGGACGCGGATGGCAGGCCGCGCCTGCGGCAGTATCCGGCGAAAGGCATTCTGCCTCGCTCTGGCCGGTCATCCTGCCCGCGGCGGCGATCCTGTTCGCGGCCTTCGTATGTGAGAACGCGGCCGAGGTATGGTCGGCACTGCATATCGAGCGCACCCTTGGCGGCGCGCATGGCGAAGGCGGTCTGGGTCCGATGATGCTGGGGCTGACCATGGGTATCGGGCGGATGTGCGGCCAGTTCGCGGCAAGCCGCCTGGGCGAGGCGAAACTGGTGATGCTGTCGGCCGTGCTTGGCGTTATCGGCGCGCTGGTGATTGCCGTCGCCCCGTCGCAGGCCGTCGTCATGCTGGGGGTGGGGCTGCTGGGCCTTGGCGTTGCCGTCGTTGTGCCGTCGGCGAATTCCATCCTGGGGCGGCTTGTCCCCGCCGACCAGCGCGGCTTTGCCATTTCGCGGGCGTGGATGCTGGGTTTCACCGGCTTTTTCATCGGGCCAACCTTGATCGGGCTGATCTCGGAACTGACCAGCCTACGCGTGGCTTTCGCGGTCATGGCACTGGTCATGGCCGCAATTATCCCGGCGGTGCGCGCCATGCAGCGGCGCGGCGGCTGAACGGGTATCAGGCGTAGGTGTCGAAGAACCCTTTCGGCACCAGCAGGTTTTCCCGGCGCAGGTCGGCGACGCGCTTTTCGCCCATCAGCGCCATCGTGGTGTCCATCTCGCGTTGCAGGATATCCAGCGCCGTGGTTACCCCGGCCTCTCCCATTGCACCGAGGCCATAGATATAGCTGCGCCCGATCATCGTTCCCTGTGCGCCCAGGGCCAGCGCCTTGATGATGTCCTGTCCCGACCGGATGCCGCTGTCCAGCCAGACCTCGGACCGGCCCGCAACCGCCTCCACTATCTGTGGCAACATGCGGATTGAAGACAGCGCGCCATCCAGTTGACGCCCCCCGTGGTTCGACACGATGATCGCATCCGCGCCGAACTCTGACGCGCGGCGCGCGTCATCGGCATCGAGGATACCCTTCAGGATCAGCTTGCCGCCCCACTGGTCGCGGATCGCTGCCACCTTGTCCCAGTCAAGCTTCGGGTCGAACTGTTCCTTTGTCCACGACATCAGCGACCGGATATCACCGACGCCCTTGGCATGGCCGACAATGTTGCGGAAGGTGCGCCGCTTGGTGCCCAGCATCCCCAGCCCCCAATGCGGTTTTGTGGCAAGGTTCAGCAGATTTTTTACCGTCAGCCGGGGCGGGGCGGTCAGATCGTTTTTCAGATCCTTGTGACGCTGGCCAAGGATTTGCAGGTCAAGCGTCAGGACCAGCGCCGAACAATTCGCCCTTTTGGCCCGCTCGATGATATTGGCCGTGAATTCCTGATCGCGCATGACGTAAAGCTGAAACCAGAACGGCGCCTGCGTCGCCTCGGCCACGTCTTCCAGCGAACAGATCGACATGGTGGACAGCGTGTAAGGCACGCCGAATTTCAGGGCGGCACGGGCGGCCTTGATCTCGCCATCCGCGCATTGCATTCCGGTCATGCCGACCGGCGCCAGCGCCACGGGCATGGAAACCCGGCTTCCGATCATCGTTCCTGCCGTCGACCGCCCCTCCATATCCACCGCCACCTTCTGCCGCAGACGGATTTGCGCGAAATCAGAGGTGTTCTCGCGGAAGGTCTGTTCAGTCCACGACCCGCTTTCGCAATAGTCAAAGAACATCCGCGGTGCCCGGCGACGATGCAGGCGCTTCAGGTCGTCGATACAGGTGATGACGGGCATGGCGGGCCTCAGAAATGCAGAATTGGTTAGATTTGTTTACCGATTTTGGCGCCAAAGGCAAGAGCAACACTGTCAGGCCAGGGATCTGAACCACCAATCCTGCCTTTTCGTTGCGCGCTACCCCGCGACCAGATCGCCCAGTTCTTCTTTGCGCGCCTCCTGGTAATGGTCGAAGCTGCTTGTAAACCACGCGGTGCCGCGGGTTGCCGCAGCCAGACCCGCGAAAAGCGCATCTTCGGATGCCATCGGCAACAATAACTGGAACACATCCCATCCGGCGGCGCTTTCGTGGGCTTCAAACCCCAGAACCTGCCCTTTCAGCCCCGACACCAGCGGCACCAGTGCGCCGGAAAACACCGATGGCACATGGATGTCGATCTTCATGATCGGTTGAAGCAGGACGGTGCCGACCTCTGCCAGCGCTTCACGCACGGCGTTCTTGCCGGCGGTGCGGAAGGCGTGGTCGGAACTGTCGACAGAATGTGACTTGCCGTCCTTCAATTCGACCGAAAGGTCGACGACCGGAAAGCCCAGCGGCCCCTCGACAAGCGCATCGCGCGCGCCCTCCTCGACCGACGGGATATAGTTGCGCGGCACGGCGCCGCCCTTCACCGTTTCGGCGAAGGCAAAGCCCGATCCCCGTGCTTCGGGCTTCAATTCGATCACCACATCGGCGAACTGGCCCGCGCCGCCCGTCTGCTTGCGGTGGCGGTGATGCACCTCGGTTCCCCGCCGAATGGTTTCGCGCAAGGTCGGCGGCACAGGGGCTTCGCTGACCATGATGCCGAAGTCATTGGTGATCTTCGCCAGGATGCGGCGCAGATGCGCGGGACCCTGTGTAGACAGGATCGGTCTGCCCGTCTTGTCATCCGCAGCGATGGACAGGGCCGGATCAATTTCCACCAACCGGTCCAGCGCGGCCAGCAGGCGGGTATCGTCCTTGTCATGCTCGGGTGCGATGATCCGGCGGTAGCGGGATTCGTGAACATGCGCCCACCCCGGCAGGGGTTTGGCCGCGTCCGGCGAAAACACCTGGCCTGCCGAAAGCTGGTCTGATTTCACTGCCAGCCCGATCTGGCCGGGGGCAAGCCCGCCAAGCGCGGTTTTCGCATCAAGATCGGTGATCGACCCCACATCGGCCCCGCCAAGCCGCACCGCACCCGCGACCTTGCCGTCGACCGCGCGCAGCAGAACAACCTTGCCCAGATGCTTTATCACGTCGGCAAGCACGCCCACCGCCGCGCCGCCACCGGCCAGCCTTTCCCGGGCGACCCCCACCTCCGGGGCGTCGTGGCGCAGGGATTTCATCAGGCGGTTGATGCCGTGAACCCTGCTGGCCGAACCGAAGAAGCAGGCGACAAGGTCATTGTGCTTCTGCGTGCGCGAGGCGATGTCATAGACCTCTGCCACAGGGGGGCGCTGATCCTCGATCAGCTCTTCCATCAGGTGTTCGTCGAAATCGGCATAGCTTTCCAGCAATTCCACCCGTGCCTGTTCTTCACGATCCTTCACCGCTGCGGGCATCTCGATCAGCACGGAATGCTTGCCCTCATTGAATTTCCAGGCGCGTTCCGACACCAGATCGACAAAGCCTACGATGCTGCTGCCCTCGCGGATCGGAACCTCGCGTAAAACGATGTGGTGGCGGGAATAGGTTTGCAGCGCCGAGACGATTTCGGAAATCCGGCTTTGCGGGGTATCGATGCGGTTGATGAAGATGATGCAGGGGATGCCCGCATCCTCGACCTTGCGGATGAAGGGGGCAGCCAGCACCGCGCTGTCGGCATCGGCGGGAACGCAGAGCACCGCAATGTCGGATGCCGCCAGCGCCGCCCCCACCGGGCCCAGGTTTTCCGCCCCGCCGGCAATGTCGATGGCGGCCCAGTCCTGCCCCATGAAGACAAAGGTGGAGACTGTGGCTACGCCAGGAACCGCCAGAGACTTTCCTCGCCTGTCTTCCAGCCCCGCAAGCGCCTGAACCAGAGTTGACTTGCCGGACCCGGACGGCCCCAGGACTGTGAAGACGCGCATGACAGTTCTCCTCCCTGCTGATGAGGCAAGTCTAGACCCTGTCCGACAAAAGTGGAGTCCGGTTTTGTGGCAGGCGGGCGTGACCCGCCTTTTTACCCATGCGCGCCGTCAGCCAGCGCTTTCACCCGTGCCAGCACCTGCGCAACCGGCGTTCCCGCGCCGATGTCCTTGACAATCGCCGATCCCACCACGCAGCCGTCGGCGACGCTGGCGATGGCCTGTGCCGCTGCCGCGCCGGTAATGCCGGTGATCGACACGTAATAGACAAACCCGGACGTGTTCTGCAGCACCTTGGGCAGGCGCTTCGCATCCGTGGTCGGCGTCGCCAGCCGGATGAAGTTCAGCCCCGCCGCCTGCGCAGGAATGCACAGCTCGGCGTCCTCCTCGGGTGGCAGGTCGACGACGATCAGCCCGTCGATCCCTGCCGCTTTCGCCTGTTCCAGAAACTTCGGCACGCCACGCGCATAGATCGGGTTGTAATAGCCCATCAGCACCACGGGTGTGCTCGCATCGCCCTTCCGGAATTCGGCAACCATCGCCAGCGTCCTGTCCAGCGTCTGTCCGCCCGCCAGTGCCCGCTGCCCGGCAAGCTGGATCGTCGGGCCGTCGGCCATCGGATCGGTAAAGGGCTGGCCCAGCTCGATCACGTCGACACCCGCCGCAGGCAGGCCCTTCATGATCGCCAGCGAGGTTTCCAGATCGGGATCGCCCGCCATGATATAGGCGACAAAAGCCTTCTGGCCCTTTGCCCGCAGGCTGGCGAATTTCTGGTCGATCCGGGTCATTCTATCCTCCGCAGGCAATGGCCGAGGTTTGAAGAAAACCGGGGCGAAAGGCAATGGGTGCCGGGCTGCCGCTTGCGGCGGAACCGCACCTTGCCTATGAAGCGCCAGCCAGAAGGAGAGCGGTCATGGGTTTCAGGATGGGCATCGTCGGCATGCCGAATGTGGGCAAATCCACGCTGTTCAATGCGCTGACCCGCACCGCCGCCGCGCAGGCCGCGAACTTCCCCTTCTGCACCATCGAGCCGAACGTGGGGGAGGTGGCGGTGCCCGACCCGCGGCTGGATACGCTGGCCGCGATTGCCGGATCGAAGCAGATCATCCCGACTCGGATGACCTTTGTCGACATTGCCGGTCTGGTGAAGGGTGCGTCAAAGGGCGAGGGTCTGGGCAACCAGTTTCTGGCCAACATCCGCGAATGCGATGCCATCGCCCATGTGCTGCGTTGCTTCATCGATGATGACATCACCCATGTCGAGGGTCGTGTCGATCCGCTGGCCGATGCCGACACCATCGAAACCGAACTGATGCTGGCGGATATGGAATCGATCGAACGCCGCCTTGCCGGGCTGGTCCGCAAGATCAAGGGCGGCGACAAGGATGCGCTGGATCAGGACCGGCTGCTGCGTGCGGCGCTGACGGCGCTGGAGGCTGGCAAGCCCGCCCGCACCGTGAAAGTGGCGGAGGAGGACGCCCGCGCCTGGGGGATGCTGCAACTGCTGACCGCGAAGCCTGTGCTTTACGTCTGCAATGTCGAGGAAGCCTCGGCCGGGACCGGCAATGCGCTTTCCAGCAAGGTCGCGGAATTTGCGGCGACCCAAGGTGCCGGTTCGGTGGTGATCTCTGCGAAGATCGAGGAAGAGATCAGCCAGCTTGATCCTGACGAGGCGCAGATGTTCCTGGAGGAACTTGGCCTGCACGAGGCGGGGCTTGATCGCCTGATCCGCGCCGGGCACGATCTGCTGGGTTTGCAGACCTATTTCACCGTCGGCCCCAAGGAAGCCCGCGCCTGGACGATCCGCAAGGGCACGCTCGCCCCCGCCGCCGCCGGTGTGATCCACGGCGATTTCGAAAAGGGCTTCATCCGCGCGGAAACCGTGGGCTACGATGACTATGTCGCGGGCAAGGGCGAGGCCGGCGCGAAAGAGGCCGGCAAGTTCCGCATCGAAGGCAAGACTTATGAGGTGCAGGACGGCGACGTGCTGCACTTTCTGTTCAATACGTGAGGGGTCGCCCCCTTGCACCTTTCCCCCTGCCTTGGGAAAACCGGTGCATGACAAAACCCGCGCTGACCATTGCCTTCTGCACCCAGTGCAACTGGATGCTGCGCGCCGCCTGGCTGGCGCAGGAGGCACTTTCGACCTTCGGCACCGATCTGGGCAGCGTGACGCTGATTCCGGGGGAGGGCGGCATCTTTGAAATCCGCGTCGATGACACCCTGATCTGGGAGCGCAGCCGCGACGGAGGTTTCCCCGAGGCGAAGGTGCTGAAACAACGCATCCGCGATGTGACCGACCCGGGCCGCGATCTGGGCCATTCCGATGTGAAGGCGCCGTGATGCCCACTCTGCTCTCCCTCGGTCACGGCTATACCGCCGGCCATTTCGCCGCCACGCTGCCGGAGGGGTGGCAGGTGATCGGCACCACCCGCGACCCGGTCCGCGCCGATGCGCTGCGGCGGGCAGGGGTGGAACCGCTGGTCTGGCCGGGTCAGCCCCTGGCCCCTGCGCTGGAACGGGCCACGCATCTGCTGATCTCTGCCGGCCCGTCTGAGGGGGGGGACCCGTTCCTTGCTGTGGCGCGTGCCGAAATCGCCGTTGCCGCACCAAAACTGCAATGGGCGGGTTATCTTTCATCAACCGGCGTCTATGGCGATTTCGGTGGGGACTGGGTGGATGAAGACACCCCGCCCAACGCCCCCGAAGGCCACCGCGACCGCCGCCTGCTGGCCGAGGGCGAATGGCAGGCGCTTGCGGCAGAGAGCGGTTTGCCCCTGCACATCTTTCGTCTTGCGGGCATCTATGGCCCCGGTCGCGGCCCGTTCCAGAAGGTGAAGGACGGAACGGCGCGCCGTATCGTGAAACCCGGGCAGGTGTTTTCTCGCATCCATGTCGACGACATCGCGCAGGCCCTCGCCGCCTCCGTGGCGAGACCCGATCCGGGCCGCATCTACAATGTCTGCGATGATGAACCCGCCCCGCCGCAGGATGTGATCGCCCATTCCGCCAACCTCCTGGGCCTGCCGCCCCCGCCCGAAGTGCGGTTCGAGGATGCCGACCTGTCGCCCATGGCCCGCGCCTTTTATGCCGACAATCGCCGCGTCAGGAATGACCGCATCAAGCGCGAACTTGGAGTCGTGCTGAAATACCCGACTTACCGTGAAGGACTGTCTGCGATATTGGCCGCAGAAAGCTCGAAGGAAACGCAATGACCGAACTGCACTGGTCCGCAGCAAGCGGCCCCGATTTCACCACGCGGCCCGCGCACAGGCTGTGGCTGCTGGATCAGGCGCGCGGGTTGTTTGATTTCTTTGGGCAGAACGCGCTGGACCCGGCGGGTGGTTTCTTCAAGCTGGGCACCGACGGCACGCCACTGGCCAACCCGCTGCGCGAAATTCACGAAACGACGCGGATGGTGCATTGCTTTGCGATGGCGCACCAGCTTGGCCTGCCGGGCGCCGCACGTATGGTGGATCACGGGATGGATTTTCTGTGGAACGCCCACCGCGACAGCCGGGATGGCGGGTATTTCTGGGGTGTCACCGCCGCGGGGGACCGGCCCAACCCCACCAAACAGGCCTACGGTCATGCCTTCGTCCTGCTTGCCGCATCGTCGGCCAGGGTCATCGGCCATCCCGAAGCCGACAGGCTGCTGACCGATATCACCGACATCCTGCTGACCCGGTTCTGGGATGATGCGGCGGGGGCGACGACCGAGGAATATAATTCCGACTGGTCCGAGATCGGCCCCTATCGCGGCCAGAATTCCAACATGCATCTGACGGAAGCACTGATGGCGGCGTTCGAGGCAACAGCCGACACCCGCTACCTGACCATGGCCGAACGCATTGCCGATCTGATCATCAACCGCCACGCGCGTGCGCTCGACTGGCGTGTGGGGGAACATTTCACCACAGACTGGCAGCTTGACCGGGCCTATGCGGGCGATCCGATGTTCCGCCCGGCGGGCCACACGCCGGGGCATGCGCTGGAATGGGCGCGGCTGCTGACCCAGCTTTGGCATCTGGGGGGCAGGCGGCTTGACTGGGCGCACGCGGCAGCGGAAGCCCTGTTCATTCACACCTGCGACATCGGCTGGGATGCGCGGACCGGCGGCTTTTACTACACGATGGATTGGGAAAATCGCCCTGACCGTGCCGACCGCTACTGGTGGCCCTGTGCCGAAGGAATCGCCGCGGCGGCAGTGATCCGCGCCTCGGGCGGCGATGCCCGGTTTGAAGGCTGGTATCGTCGCATCTGGGATTTCGTCAACGCGCATGTCATCGACCACAGGCACGGAAGCTGGCACCCGGAGCTGGATGCCGACATGCGCCCGGTAAGTACGGTATTCACCGGCAAGCCGGACCTTTATCACGCCGTGCAGGCGTGCCTGATCCCGCTGGTTCCCCCGACAGGAAGCGCGACACGCGGGCTGGCGGGGGGTGGCGTGGCGGTCGATCTTTAGGTTTCGGGGTGGAAACGGCGGCCATTGCCACAGCTTTTCCCAAACCGAGAAGGGCGGGAAGTCCCGCCCTCCTGGTCGCGCCTGCCGTGATGACCCCGGGGAAGGGGAGGAGGGGCCATCTTCGGTGCGCGGCTCGCCGGATGTCCAGGGGTGGCCATTCCGACGGAAACTTTTGGGGAAAATGCGACCGCCGACGCGATCAGCTTTCGACCGGCTGAAGAACACCTTTTGAAAGAGCATTGCTCAGCTCTGTCCGGTCGACTGCGCCATCCAGGTTCGTATCGGTCTGGATGAACGCATCGGCCTTCAGGTCGACCCAGATTGTCTGAAGCTCAGCCATCGACCACATCCCGTCGCCATTGAAATCGACGATCGTGGGAAGCTCGACCTTGGAGATTACATCCTCAGCCAGGGCAGGTGACGCAACAAAGGCGGCCAGGGCAAGAAGACTGCCAGCAACACGGGTCATTTACTGATGTCCTTCAAGACAAGCGGTGCGATACACATGAGGTGGGTGCATTCCTCATGCCATCTGGTTAGTCCTTCGCAGATTCGCCGTCCAATGCTTCTTGGGGGCAAAGGCAAAACGTGCGGAAATCCGCCCGAGGACCTGCGTTCGCAGACATTTTCATGCCGATATCGTCGTCGGGCGACCTTCTGGCGTGGCGGAGGCGCAACAGATGGCATTCCTGCCGCTGTTTCCCGCCTTCAACCAAACGAGACAATTCCCTGACTTTGCTGCGGCGTCACCCCATTCTCGCCTGATTTGGCCACGATAAGCGGCGTTGGGTGTGCAGAGTTCTCATAAGGTGCACAATGGACCGTTTGACTGAAATGGAAGCCTTCGCCACGGTTGTGGATCAAGGTGGCTTCACAGATGCCGCGAAGAAGATGGGAATCTCTAAATCCGCCGTGTCCAAGCACGTCTCTGCGCTTGAGGCACGATTGGGGGCCCGTCTGCTGAACCGGACGACCCGTCGCGTCAGCCCGACAGAGATCGGTCTGGCCTATTATGACCGCGCCCGTCGCGTCCTCAACGACGCGGGAGAGGCGGATGCATTGGTTACCTCGATGCAATCGGCCCCGTCCGGGCTGCTGCGCATTTCGGTGGCGACAGATTTCGGGGTAAACCTGTTGTCACCCGTTCTGGGTGATTTCCTGACCGAATATCCCGAGATCACCGTCAACATGGTGCTTAACAACCGCTATGTCGAGCTGATCTCGGAAGGGTTCGACATGGCCATCCGCATCGGAGAGCTGGAAGACAGCACCCTGCGGGCGCGCAAGCTGACCGATACGACCAAGCGTATGATCGGATCGCCAGCCTATTTCGCCAAATACGGGCGGCCGGAGAAGATCGACGATCTGAACGACCACAAGTTGCTGCACTATTCCAACCAGTCATCTGGCAATGTGTGGAAGCTGACCGCACCCTCGGGTGAAAAACGGCAGGTACGTACTGCGGGCTGGCTGACCGTCAACGACGGGCAATCGCTGCTGAACGCTGCGGTTTCCGGCCTTGGCATCGCTTATCTGCCGTCGTTCCTTTACTCGGATGCGATGAAATCCGGACAGGTTCTGGAAGCGATCCCCGATCTGCCGGTCGAAACGCTTGGCATTTACGCCGTCTATCCGCCGGGGCGGTTCACGCAGCCCAAGGTACGTGCCTTTATCGATTTTCTGGCGGCACAGTTCGCCGACAAGGGTCCTGACGCCTGGTAAGCCCCCCTCCCGGGAGGTCAGGTACTATGGGGTCGAGGTCACAATGACCTCGACCCTTCTGTTTTGTGCTCTACCCTCGGGCGACTGGTTGCTGATGCGCGGGGCAAGATAACCTACGCCATGTGCGGCGATCCGGTCGGGTGGCACATCAAACTCTGCGATCAAGCGCTTTCTTACGGATTCTGCGCGGGCCTTGGACAGCCGGGTGTTTTCAGCCAGCCCGCCCGAGGCATCGGTATGCCCGACCAGCGACACCAGCACACCAGGGCGGGTGACAAGAAAATCAGCCAGCCCGGCAAGCGAAGGATAGTCGCCTTCGGCCAATTCCGACTGCCCGCTTTCGAAACGCAGGTCATCCATCACTGCGAAACCATCCCGGTCCAGTGCTGTTGCCAGATCGGCGTTCTGGGGCGCTGTCGGAACTTCGATCACATTCCTTGCCTGCACCGCATCAACCCCTTCCACGACAGGGGTCTGAACGGGCTGTGGCCGCAGGGGCGCGCGGCCCTCGGCAGGGGCGACGGTGGTGATCTGCACATAGCCCGCTTCACGCGAACGACTGACCATCAGGCCAAGATGCGAAACCGAACTGCCCTTTTCACGGCGCGCAGACAAAAACCGGAAATCACCAAGATCCACATGCATTTCCGGTTCAGGCAAAAGCGTCAGCCCATAGCGGAAATCGAACCCACCGCAATCGATGGTTTCGCATTCCATCAGCAAAACATAGCCCTGCGCCACGATCTGATCGCGCAGTGCGGCAAAGATCGTCAGTGTTTCGGTGGCGCCGCTGTCCAACCGCCATGATGTCTGCGCAACACGGCCTTCCAGATGCAGCACCGGCAGCGCCTGACCGTCCCATGATGCTTCGGGCAGGCGGTAGCTGCCGAAAGCGTCGGTCTGACGTGCAGTTTCCGTGGCAGGGGCAGGCATCGAAAGGACAAGGGCGGACATTGGTGTTTCATCGGCACCGGCGCCTTCACCCATGCAAAGCGCGAGTGCCAGCAGGCTGGCGCGGATCGACAAGGAACGGTTCACGATCAGGAACAAGGTCGGCCTTCCGGCTTTTGGTACTGGCGATAGTGGTATCGCCCGACAGGCCGGAACGAAAGGCCGGCATAAAGCGAAAGCGCGGGGGAATTTTCCGCTGTCACCAGCAGCGCAAGCGTCGTGGCACCGTTGTCCTGCGCCCAGCGCGCCGCATTTCCGGCAAGCGCCCGCGCGATACCCTGCCGGCGGAACGCCTCGGCCACTGCCAATGCGTGCAGCATGGCAACCTTGCCGTGCAGGCCGACAAAACCCAGCCCTGCAATCCTGCCGTGCTTTCGTACCGCCAGCACGGCTTTGGGAAGCGCGGCCCGCGCCATAACCGCAAGTCGCGCCGGACCGATCCGCTGCTTTGCCCAGAACGCCCTCATCGCCGGGGTTGCGGGCCAGATCGTATGAACCTGCACCCCGGCATCGGAAAGAGGATCAAGGGGCAGAGGGGCGGCGAGTGTGATAACCGGATCGACAAGCGCATACCCCCGTGCCGCAAGCAGGTCATCAAGATCGCGGTCGGCCTGCCCGTCACCAATCAGGAACGATGGGCATTCGCCCCGGTTGCGAAACGCCACTTCTGCCAGGGCAATGTCATCCTCCGCGACAGGTTCGACGGCGCTGGCGGCGGAAACCCGTTTCCCCCCGCCGGCGCCGTCGCGAAACAGGAACGGTCCCTGCCGCAGGGTCCAGTGTGGCGGCCAGGTTGCGCTTGCCGCAGCCAGCACGGCCTGTTGCAGATCGTCGCTCATCCGGCGGGATCGGGCGGGTAACTCGCGGCAAGCCGGGTCATCGCCTGATCGACCCGCGCCGGATCGATACCCCGGATCACGATATTGGTGCCATGGATACCGTTGGACTGAAACGGATAGGACCCCATCGACAGATCCCCGTATTCTGCAGCCAGCGCCCCAAGGAATGCGGCGATCTCGCCCTCGCCCCTCAGCAGGCGCAGCGTTTGGGATACCAACGGGTGTCCGCCCGTCAGCCGCGGCAGGAGAGAGGCCACCATTGCCTCGAATATCTTCGGCACGCCCGCCATGACATGCACATTGCCGACCGAAAAACCGGGGGCGGTGGAAATCGGATTGTCGATCAGTACTCCGCCTTCGGGGATGCGCGCCATGCGCAGGCGCGCTTCGTTCAGTTCGGCCCCGCTTCGCGCGTAATGCGCGGCCAGCATTGCGCGGGCATCCTCGCGCACATCGATCGTGACACCCAGCGCGTCGGCCACCGCATCGGCGGTGATGTCGTCGTGTGTCGGCCCGATCCCGCCCGAGGTGAAGACATGGTCATACGCCTGCCGCAGCGCGTTCACCGCCGTCACAATGACCATGTGGTCATCCGACACCACCCGCGCCTCGCGCAGGTCGATGCCATGGCGCGCAAGTTCCCCGGCCAGAAAATGCAGGTTGGAATCACGGGTCCGACCCGACAGGATTTCGTCACCGATCACCAGAATCGCGGCCGTGGGATTGGGCATGGCGGCACCTTTCATGGCATTGCCTGTCCGGTATAGGCCCGCGGCGGGCAGGATCAAGGTCGCCGCAACCCTTCCGCACTGGCAATTCCCGGCATCTTTGACTATCTGAAGGTTTCGTCGGCAGCATATGGAGAGCGCGTTGCACGAGCATCTGCGCGGTCGCATGACCAGAGATGGCATCAGGATCTATGAGGATACGGATTTCGCTGGCATGCGCGCGGCGGGTGCGCTTGCGGCCGGAATTCTTGATGACGTGGCGGCGCTGGTGCAGCCCGGTGTCACCACCGAGGCGCTGGACGATTTCATCACCGCCGAAGTGACCAGGCGCGGCGCGGTGTCGGCCACCATCGGTTACAAGGGCTATCAGCACGCCTCGTGTATTTCTGTGAACCATGTCGTCTGCCACGGAATTCCGGGACCAAAGGTGCTGGCTGACGGTGATATCCTGAACATCGATGTGACGGTGATTCTTGATGGATGGTATGGCGATACCAGCCGCATGTATGTGGCTGGCAACCTGCCGCGCAAGGCGGAACGTCTGGTGCAGGTGACGCATGACGCCCTGATGAAGGGGATAGAGGCGGTCCGCCCCGGGAACACTTTCGGCGATATCGGCCATGCCATCCAGACCTTTGTCGAGGCTAACCGCATGTCGGTCGTGCGTGATTTCTGCGGGCATGGGCTGGGCCGGGTATTCCACGCACCTCCGAATGTATTGCACTACGGTCGCGCGGGAACCGGTGCCGTGCTGGAAGAAGGCATGTTCTTTACCATCGAACCGATGGTGAATCTCGGCCGCCCCGAAACCAAGGTGCTGGCCGATGACTGGACAGCGGTGACACGCGACAAGTCGCTTTCGGCGCAGTTCGAGCATTCGGTGGGCGTGACAGCGACGGGATGCGAGATTTTCACCATCTCTCCTGCCGGACGCTTTCATCCGACCTGGGACTAAGGGTTCAGCCCAAGCAGCGCTGGCAGGTCGGCCATGCGGTGAAACACCGTCGCGCCAATGGCTGCGAGTTCTGCACCGTCGGAATGTGCGGCAAAGCCGAACACCCGCATCCCGGCATTTCGCCCACCCCGACACCCGGTTGGACTATCATCGACCACAGCGCATTGATCCGGCCTCATGCCCAGCGCGCGAGCGGCGTGCAGGAATACATCCGGCGCGGGTTTCGGCGCACCCAGTGTCTGCCCCGAAAACAGTCGCCCACGAAGCCGCCCCATCAACGACGGATACTGGCCGATGGTGATCTGCATCTTGCGATCCGATCCATTCGAGCCGACGGCATAGGCAATACCCGCTTCATCCAGCCGATCCAGCACATCCTCGATCCCCGGCACCAGCGGAACGCCTTTTGCCAGCAGGGCGTAAAGCCGTTCATAAAAATCTTCGACCCAGCTTTCGGGCAGGGTGGCGCCCATCTGGCGGGCCTGTTTCCAAAGGCCGGCAACGGTTCCCCCGATGAACCGTTTCCCGACCTCGTCCGCCGTCATCGGCAGACCATGTGCGGTGAAATCCGCTGCCAGCATGGCGAAAGCGGGTGCCTCGCTGTCGACGATCACGCCGTCGCAGTCAAAGATTACGGCCTTCGGGGGGATCATTCCGCAGCTTTCAGGATTGTGACGACCGTTTCGCCATATTTGCGCTGGTCGACAAGCGCAAATCCTTCGGGCGCAGTCTGCGGGGCGTTTTCTTCCCACACGACCAGCGCACCGGGCGCGACCCAGCCCCCCGCCCTTGCAGCGGCGAGTGCGTTGCCGCCCATGCCCTTGCCATAGGGCGGGTCGAGAAAGATCAGATCAAAAGCGGCTTCCCGGTTCGGTGGCAGACGCACGGCATCGGCATTCAGCAGGTTTGCATCCGGCTGACGGCGGGCAAGGGCGATGTTCTGCCGGATCAGCGTCTGTGCCGCCCTGCCGGTATCGACCAGCACCGCAACCGCCGCCCCCCGGCTCAACGCCTCCAATGCCAGTGCGCCGGTTCCCGCGAACAGGTCCAGAACCCGCGCGCCTGTCACCGGATTGCGGTCCACAGCAGGCTTGCCATTGATCAGCAGGTTGAAAATAGCCTCGCGGACACGATCCGATGTGGGGCGCAGATGCGCGTTCGCATCCCCGGCACCGACATCGGCCAGTTTCAACCCGCGATGGCTGCCACCGACGATCCTCACCCTTTCAGCAATGCCTTCAGGTTGGTTTCCGGATTGGAGATCACGTCGGGGGCAGGGGATTTCCCGCTTTCGATCAAACGCTTGCCAACCATGTAAGCGCGGCTGTCATTCATCGCATCCACCGCCAGCAGGTCAGCGCCGCGATAGTACCAGAACGACACCGCGCCATCCTCGCCCTGTCGTGTGACGATGCTGTCATAGCCGGTGTTCAGACCCGCGATCTGCAGTTTCGTATCGTACTGGTCCGACCAGAACCACGGTTGCGCCTCATATGTCTTGCCCGCGCCCAGCATATTGTCAGCGACGCATTCCGCCATGTCGATGGCATTGCCCACGCTTTCCAGCCGCAGCCGCCCACCCTTCCACGGGAAGGATGCGCAATCCCCTGCGGCCCATATTGCACGATCAGAGGTGCGGCCCTGTTCGTCGCAGCGGATACCGTTTTCCAACGCCAGACCGGCGGCTTCGGCAAGGCCCGCATCGGGGGTGATGCCGACGCCCACAATGACGAAATCGACCGGAATCGTGCGCCCGTCGGACAGTTCTGCGCCACTGACGCGGCCCTCACCTGCCAACCGGGCCAAGCCTGCACCTTCAAGGATCGTCACGCCATGCGCACCATGCAGGTTGCTGAAGAAGGCGGAAGTTTCCGGCGCAGCCACCCGCTGCAGGATGCGCGGGGCCATTTCGATCAGCGTGACCGTAACGCCCAGCTTGGATGCAACCGCCGCTGCTTCCAGTCCGATATAGCCGCCGCCAACGATCAGCAGCCGCTTGCCTGCCGTGAACTCTGTCCGCATCGCATCGACATCGGCCAGGGTGCGGACGGTATATACGCCGCCCAAATCTCCACCAATAGCTGCGGGCAGGCGGCGCGGCGTTGCTCCGGTGGTCAGGGCAAGTTGGGTGTAGGGCAGCGTTTGCCCCCCGACCGTCACGGTTTTCGCCGCGGTGTCGATGGCTGTAACGGTTGCGCCCAGCTTCAGCGTGATATCATGCTCGACGTAGAATTCCGCGTTGCGCAGATACAGCCGCTCTTCCTCCATCTCGCCCAGCAGATAGGCTTTCGACAGGGGAGGGCGCTGATAGGGCAGGGCCGGTTCCGCGCCGATCAGGGTGATGCTTTCGGTGCAGCCCTGCGACCGCAGCCGTGCGGCAAGTGCCGCGCCCGCCTGTCCTGCGCCAATAACCACAATCCCTGCCATGATCAGCCCTTTGCCTCTGGTCCGCCGCCAGAGGTCAGCCTATATCCCGGTCTGTCGGAAACGCAACGCGAGAGGGACGAAAAATGACGATTTCTGAGGGTATGGCACTGCCAGCAGCCACGTTTCAGACAAAGGGGGAAAGTGGGGCAGAGACTGTCGATCTGGCCGCGTTCACCAAGGGTCGGAAGGTGGTCATTTTTGGTCTGCCAGGGGCCTATACCGGCGTGTGTACCACGGCCCATGTTCCCAGTTTCATCCGCACCCGCGCTGCATTTGCCGACAAGGGTGTGGATGCGATCGCCTGCATTTCCGTCAATGATATCCATGTGATGAAGGCCTGGGGTGACGAAACCGGCGCAATTGCAGCGGGGATCAGGATGCTGTCGGACGGCGACGGCAGCTTTACCCGCGCCATCGGCCTTAACTTCGACGCGCCACCCGCCGGGATGTACGGGCGGTCAAAGCGCTACGCCGCCTATGTGGTGGATGGGGTGGTGAAGGTGCTGCATCTTGAGGAAAGCCCTGGCCAATGCACGATCTCGGGCGGAGAGGCGCTGCTGGAAGCGATCTGAAGGCAACCCAACCCCGGCGCTGCCTTGCTGCGGGTCAATTCCCCCGGAGCAGGTCGGTCAGACCGATCTGCACCGGGCCAGCCGCCAGCCGTGCGCGGTAGACGGGGATCGCCTCGGCCACGCGCATGATGTAATTGCGTGTTTCCTCGAAGGGCACGTGTTCGATCCAGTCGATCACATCCACATTCGGATTGCGTGGATCCCCCATCGTTTTCATCCAGGCGCGCGGGCGTCCCGGACCGGCGTTGTAGCCCGCTGCGACCAGCGCGATCGAGGGGCCGAATTCGGCCCGCAGGTGCGCCAGATAGGCCGAACCGAGCTTTGCGTTGTACCGCCAGTCGGCGGTCAGCTTTCCACTGTCATAGGAAAGGCCCGTCTCGCGCGCCATCAGCCGCGCGGTGCCCGGCATGACCTGCATCAATCCACGTGCACCCGCGCCGGAAATCACCGAAGGATCGAACTCGCTTTCCCGTCGCGCGATGGACAGGGCAAGCTCGTTGGGCACTGGCAGATCCATTTCTGCCAGTCCGGTCACCGGGAAATAGGCGCGGGGCAGCACGATGCCGCGCGTTGCCGCCTGCTTGGCGATCAGCAGTGCCAGATGCGGGCGTTCGCGCGACAGCGCATAGGCGGCCAGCAGCGGAAGTTCCTGCCTGTTCAGGCTTTCGGCAAGATGCACCAGAAACCGCTCGCCCAGATCGCGCTGGCCTGCATCCAGCAGCAGATGCCCCGCCTGAAAGACGGTCGACCGGGTAAAGGCGGCATCCCGCCAGTCAGGAATCGCAACGCCACCCGCAAGCGCGGGATCGAGTGCCACCCCCAGCTTTTCCGCAGCGAGTTGTCCGTAGAAGCCGCTCTGGAACTCCGCAGCAAAGGCATAGGCCGTGGCGGCCTCGTCCTTGCGGCCCAGCATTTCTGCCGCGCGACCTTCCCAATAGCCAGCACGGCCCAGGCTGATCGGGCTTGTCACGGCGGCACGGAACCGACGGAAATGGGCAAGCGCCGCTTCGGGATCGTCCAGTTTGCGCAGTGCCAGATACCCCGCCAGCCATTCAAGCTGCGCATAATCCTCGCCATCGGTCAGGTGGTGGCGGGCGGCGATGGCATAGGCCGTTTTCGGATGGCCTTCGCGCATCAGGCGTCGGGCGAGCGGTTCCCGCGCATCGGCCCACCAGCCGGGATCGCCCAGACTTTCGGCACTTTTGCTTTGCTCGACGACAAGGCTGGCTGCCTCCATGTCGCGGCCCCGGTCCAGCCGCCAGCGGAACCGGTCATGTGCCAGCCCCGCCGACCCGGCCAGTTCGGCGGGAATAGCGGCAATCAGCGCGTCGATACCCTTGGCATCGGTTTGCAGCGCGATGCGGGCTTCGGCAATGGCGCCGGTTCCGGGTGTTACCAGCGGCAACAGGCGGCGTGCCGCCGTGGTTTCACCTTCGGCCAGCAGCGTGGCCATACGACCGCCGTGGTGATCGGCCAGACGGTCACCGAATTGCGCCAGCAGCAGCTTTTCCGCCGAGGCCGTCATCGACAGCGATCGCCATGCGGCAATCGCGGCAAGCTCGGCCTCGGCCGCGTTGCCGCTCGCCAGATGTGCCCTGACCAGCGCCACGACACCGTCCCCGGTTTCGGGTGGGGCGTCCCTGAAATATCGCAGCACAAGCGCGGGATCGGCATCGGCCAGTGCGGCCTCGCCCTCCCGTCTTAGCAGCGGCAGCCCCGGCCAGTCGGGAAAGCGTTCCAGAAAGGCAATGTAGTCGGAAGCATTGCCCTGCCCGTCGCGCAGGCGGCTCCAGTCCACCATCGCTTCTGTCAGCGGGCCATCGGCTGCGGCTTGCGCCCCGGCCCAGTCTCCGGCAGCGGCGTTGCGCATGGCGGCAGACAGGGCCGCAGCGCTGTCGGCTGCGGCAGGGCCGCAGGAAAGCCAAAGGACCGCAAGTGCGGCAAGGACATCTGTCGGACGCATGATAAGACTGCTATGAAACGGGACTGCTGCACAGGGTCGCTCTGACGGCGACGTTGCGGGCAGGATAGCGGCAGCGGGCCGCCGCCTCAACAGTCAAACTTGGCAATCTGCGCCGGCACCTATAGGGTCCGCCGCGGTCATGCGGGGCCGACTCGGGCAATCAGTCCGGTCGGTGATCCGCCAAATCGCAACGACAGGAGTTTCGTCATGTTCAGAGGGTCATATCCCGCACTGGTGACGCCGTTCAGGAACGGCCAGCTGGATCTGGACGGGCTGAAGAAACTTGTCGACTGGCATATCGCCGAAGGTACGCACGGGCTGGTGCCGGTGGGGACCACGGGCGAAAGCCCGACGCTGAGCCATGAGGAACATCACCGCGTGGTGGAAGAGGTGGTGAAGGCCGCGGCCGGCCGCGTTCCGGTGATCGCCGGGGCGGGGTCCAACAACACCGCCGAAGGGATCGACCTGATCCAGCACGCCGAACGCGCCGGGGCCAATGCCGCGCTGGTGGTGACGCCCTATTACAACAAGCCCACCCAGCGTGGGATGATCGCGCATTTCAAGGCGCTGCACGATGCGAGCAACCTGCCGATCATCATCTACAACATTCCAGGCCGGTCGGTGATCGACATGCTGCCTGAAACGATGGGCGAACTGGCCAAGCTGCCGCGCATCGTGGGGGTGAAGGACGCCACCGGCAAGATCGAGCGGGTCAGCCAGCAGCGCATCGCCTGCGGGCGGGATTTCATCCAGCTGTCGGGGGAGGACGCGACCGCGCTCGGCTTCAACGCGCATGGCGGGGTCGGTTGCATTTCGGTGACGGCCAATGTGGCCCCCCGGCTTTGTGCAGAGTTTCAGGAGGCGACGCTGGCGGGCGACTATGCGAAGGCGCTGGAATACCAGGACCGGCTGATGCCCCTGCACGAGGCGATCTTCATCGAGCCGGGGGTTGCCGGGGCGAAATACGGGCTGTCGCGGCTGGGGTTGATCTCGGATGAGGTCCGCTCGCCGCTGACGAGCTTGCTGGACAGCACCAAGGAGCGGATCGACGCGGCGATGCGCCATGCGGGGTTGTTGAACTGAGGGGGAGGTTCCCTTCGCGCCTCCACTGAACACAATGCCGGTGCCCGTCTGCGGGTGGGCGCTGGCCCGGCCGCACTTCGCGCCTTGATTACGGGCCGAAGGATTTACGTCACCCCCGCCTTCTCCTCTCCACCTGCCCCGCCCGCAACTGCCGCAGCACCTCGACCAGCAGGGCCATCAGCAGCCCCATCATCAACAGCCCGTTGGCCGCCGCCATGCCGCCGAGAATGCGCCAGTCGTGGGGCAACAGCACATCGCCGTAGCCCAGCGTGGTGAAGGAGACGAGCGCGAAATAGACCGCTTCCTCCAGCGTTCCGAACACCCCCAGAAGATGAAAGGCAAAGGCCCACATCCAGACGCCGAAGGTGACGATGCCCAGCACCCACAGACTGGCCACCACCACGACCAGCATCATCTTGGGCCGGTGCGGTTCACGCAGCAGCCAGTTGTGCAGGCGGGCAAAGACCACCTCCATCAGCCAGAAGGACAGGCTGGCGAAGATCACCGTGATCACCAGCAGAACCGAACCAAGCGCGATCTGGATGAACATCTTCTCCCCTTTCCGCGCCTGCGACTGGACAGCGCGCGGGACCTCCCCTATCTCAGCCCCATCATGGCCACCAAATCCGACCCCAATTCCAAGCTTATCGCCGAAAACCGCCGCGCGCGGTTCGACTATGCCATCGAGCGCGATCTGGAAGCCGGGATCATGCTGATGGGATCGGAAGTCAAATCGCTGCGCAAGGGCCAGTCGAACATCGCGGAAAGCTATGCGAGTGTCGAGGACGGTGAATTGTGGCTGATCAATTCCTATATCGCCGCCTATGCGCAGGCAGGCGTCTTTGGCCATGAGGAACGGCGCAAGCGCAAGCTGCTGGTCAGCCGCAAGGAACTGGCGCGGTTGTGGCAGGCCGTGGGCCGCGAAGGCATGACGATCGTGCCGATGGTCATGTATTTCAATGATCGCGGCATCGCCAAGCTGAAACTGGGCGTGGCCAAGGGCAAGAAACTGGCCGACAAGCGTGCAACGGACGCAAAACGCGACTGGGACAGGCAGAAGCAGCGGCTGCTGAAGCAGAACAGCTGACCCCGCGTCAGCCTTGCCAGACGTCGACGATCCAGCAACATCGTCGTGTGAAATCGGCCACAAACCCGGGCAGTGTGCGACAAATTGTTGCACCCTTGCCCAAAATCTGGCCAGACTTTGCCCAAGCGGGACAGGGCCTTGCCGCGACCCAATGATCGGCCCAAGGGAAGGAAAGGTAAAAGTGGAACTCATCATCTCGCTCATCGCGGGTGCGCTTGGCGGCAACGGTGCCGGTGCTCTCATGAAGAACCTGAGCCTCGGGACGCTGGGAAATTCCATCGCCGGGATTCTGGGCGGCGGGCTGGGCAGCACCATCATGGGGATGCTTGGCGGTGCGGGCGCCGCTGATGCGGCTGCCGCGGCCAGTGGCCTTGATATCGGCACCATCGTCTCGCAACTCGCTTCCGGCGGTGTCGGCGGCGGTGTGCTGATGGCAGTGATCGGTGTCATCCGCAACATGATGGCGAAGTAAGCAGCTTCGTCCGAAAACTTGCGAAGGGCGCGTGTCGGGATCAATCCTCACGCGCCCTTCGGCATTCCACCTTGCAGCAACGGCCTGCCACCCGATATGGAAGCGCCAGATCAAGGAGGACAGGATGGCGTCCGAACCCCGGAATTTCATCGATGACCCGCGTGTGCTCGTCTCGACCGAGTGGCTGGACGATCATCTGCGCCATCCCGACCTGCGCGTTCTGGATGCGTCATGGTATCTGCCCGCGATGGGCCGTGACGCCAGGGCGGAGTACGCGCTCGGCCATATTCCCGGGGCGCGGTTCTATGACATCGATGAAAACGGCGATCACCGGTCCGATCTGCCGCATATGGCACCGCCGGTCGAAAAGTTCATCAGCCGGACGCGCGCCCTGGGCGTGGGCGACGGACATCAGGTGGTGGTCTACGATGGCGCGGGTATCTTCTCTGCGCCACGGGTGTGGTGGCTTTTCCGTCTGATGGGCAAGACGGATGTTGCGGTTCTTGACGGCGGCCTGCCGAAATGGCGGGCCGAGGGCCGCGCGCTGGAAACGGCACCGCCTGTGATCCGTGACCGGCACATCACCGTGCAGCGCCGTCCGGAACTGGTGCGGGACGTGACGCAGGTTGCCCGCGCTTCGAAACTGCGGGATCATGAAATTCTGGATGCGCGGCCTGCCGGACGCTTTCGTGGCGATGATCCGGAACCGCGGCCGGGTCTGGCGGCGGGACACATCCCCGGTGCTCGGAACATTCCCTATGCGACGCTGCTGTCCGCCGATGAAACTCTGAGACCCGAGGCAGAGCTGCGTTCCGTATTCTCGACGGCGGGAGTCAATCTGGACAAGCCGGTGATCACCAGTTGCGGGTCGGGGATTTCTGCCGCGATCATCAATCTGGCTTTGGAACGGATTGGTCATCGGGATCATTCGCTTTATGACGGATCATGGGCGGAATGGGGCATGTACCCTGACATGAAGATCGAAAGGGGCTGATATGTTCGACAGCCTTTCCCCTGTTTCCGAAGACAAGATCCTGCGCCTTATGGCGCTGTTCCGCGAGGATACGCGCGAGCAGAAGATCGATCTGGGTGTCGGCGTTTATCGCAACGCCGCAGGGCAGACGCCGGTGATGCGTGCGGTGCGTGCCGCCGGGCTGCGGCTGGCACAGACGGAAACAACGAAAAGTTACACAGCGTTGGCGGGTGATCCGGCATTTTCGGCGTCGATGATGTCGCTGATCCTGGGCGAGGGTACGGACGCGCAGCGCATCGCCGCCGTAGCGACGCCCGGGGGGACGGGCGCCTTTCGCATCGGGTTGGAACTGGTGCGCCTTGCCACGCCCGGCGCGCGTATCTGGCTGCCAGAACCGAGCTGGCCCAACCATGCCTCGATCGCTGGTTATCTTGGCCTGCCGGTCATGCCCTACCGCTATTATGACGCGCCGTCAGGGGGCGTCGATTTCGGCGGGCTGCTGACCGATCTGGCCGGGGCGCAGGCGGGCGACGTGGTTGTGCTGCACGGTTGCTGCCACAACCCGACGGGTGCGAACCTGACCCTGCCCGAATGGGCAGAGGTGGCACAGGTGCTGGAACGTACCGGCGCGCTCCCCTTTGTCGATCTGGCTTACCAGGGCTTTGGCGACGGGCTGGAGGCCGATGCCGCGCCGACACGCCTGCTGGCATCCCGCCTGCCGGAAATGCTGATCGCGGCGTCCTGTTCCAAGAATTTCGGCATATACCGGGAAAGGGCCGGCCTGCTGATGGCGCTTGCCGGTGGCGCGGCAGGACGTGGCCGCGTTCAGGACAGCATGACCTGGCTGAACCGGCAAAACTATTCGTTCCCACCCGATCACGGCGCACGACTGGTCACCACCATCCTGACCGATGCCGACCTGCGTGACGACTGGCAGGCTGAACTGGACGATATCCGCAACGGGATGCTGGACCTGCGCATGCTGCTGGCGCGTGAATTGCAGCGTGTCGCCGGGTCCGACCGCTTCGGTTTTGTCGCGCAGCACAGGGGCATGTTTTCCCGTTTGTCTTTGACACCGGAACAGGTGGAAGCCCTGCGCCGCGACCATGCGATCTATATTGTGGGGGACGGGCGGATCAATATCGCCGGACTGAACGCCGCAACGGTGCCGATCCTGGCCCGTGCGGTCATTGCTGTTGGCGGATAGCGCTGGCCCAAAAGAAAACCGGCGAGGTTTGCGCCCCGCCGGAGATCCGCGGAACCGGGGGAGGGCCGGTTCCGCCTGATTTGCATCAGTAGTTGTAGGCACTTTCGCCGTGAGAGGTCTGGTCAAGCCCCTGACGTTCGTCATCTGCACTCGGCCGCAGTCCGAAGACCAGCTTGATGACGAAGAACAGCACGAAGGACACGACGCCCGACCACGCCACGGTCAGCAGCACCGCCTTGATCTGCGTCATCACCTGCGTGCCCATGTCATAGGTGCCTGCCACCGCAGGAAACTGCGTGTAGTCAAAGAAGCCCTGACCGCCCAGCGCCGGATCGGCCACGATGCCCGTGGCAATGGCGCCGACGATGCCGCCGATGCCATGCACGCCAAACACGTCAAGGCTGTCGTCATAGCCCAGCATGCCCTTCACCGTCGAGACGAAGATGTAGCAGATCGGCGAAACTGCCAGACCCAGGAACAGCGCCCCCATGGGCGATGCAAAGCCCGAAGCGGGTGTGATGGCGACCAGACCAGCCACAGCCCCCGTGACCGCGCCCAGAAGCGACGGACGCCCGTGGAAAAGCTGTTCCACGATGCACCAGGCAAGTGCCGCCGCCGCGGTGGCCACGAAGGTGTTCAGGAAGGCGAGTGCGGCAAGACCGTTGGCTTCCAGGTTGGACCCTGCGTTGAACCCGAACCAGCCCACCCACAGCAGCGATGCGCCGATCATGGTCATGGTCAGGCTGTGCGGGGGCATGGCTTCCTTGCCATGGCCGACGCGCTTGCCCACGACGATACACCCTACAAGACCGGCGATGCCCGCATTGATGTGCACCACGGTACCGCCCGCGAAGTCCAGCGCGCCCCAGCCCCAGAGCAGACCGGCATCAGTCGGCGCATCCGGAAGGAAGTCCGGGCCTGCCCAGTACCAGACCATATGCGCGATCGGGAAATAGGCAAAGGTCAGCCACAGCAGGCAGAACAGCATCAACGGCCAGAACTTGATCCGCTCGGCAAAGGCGCCGACGATCAGGGCCGGGGTGATGCAGGCAAAGGTCATCTGGAAGATGACGAAGGCATATTCCGGAATATAGACGTTGTTCGAGAAGGTCGCGGCAAAGCTGCCTGCGGTCACGCCCGACAGGAAGGCTTTCGAAAAGCCCCCGATATACGGCCCGCCCGAAGTGAAGGCGAGGCTGTAGCCATAGGCGACCCAGACGACCGCGCCCATCGACACGATCATGAACACCTGCATCAGCAGTGACAGCATGTTCTTGGTACGCACCAGGCCGCCATAGAACAATGCCAGCGCCGGGATCGCCATCAGCAGCACCAGCGCAGAGCTGACCAGCATCCAAGTTGTGTCACCCTTGTTGACCATCCCGGCCATGGCCGCCGCATCCGGCGCCTTGATCGGCCCCGCATCCTGTGCCCAGGCGGGCAGGGCCGCCAGCAGCGGCGTGGCAAGCCCCGCCAGTTTCATCATTGTTTTCATCGGTGTCATTTCCCCTCGTCCACCCAAATCACAGCGCGTCGTCATTGGTTTCGCCAGTGCGCACCCGCACCGCCTGACCGACGTCGAGCACGAAGATCTTGCCGTCACCGATCTTGTCGGTGCGGGCGGCTTTCTGGATCGTGTCGACGACCTGATCGGCCATCGACGACGAAACCACGATTTCCAGCTTGATCTTCGGAACGAAATTCACGGCATATTCCGCGCCACGATAAATCTCTGTGTGCCCGGACTGAGAGCCAAAACCCTTGATCTCGGTCACCATCATGCCGCGCACGCCGATCGCGGTCAGCGCTTCGCGAACCTCGTCCAGCTTGAACGGTTTGATTGCTGCAATAATCAGTTTCACGTCGTTTCCCTTCCCTCTGGCAAACCACCCTTAGGGCTGTCCACCGCGGCAGAAGGCCCGCGCCGCAATGCAGAAACAAGAGCGAGAGGCACTCCATACCCCCCGAATTCGTCGGCGTTTGCACATTTTTTGCACATTATCGCGCGTACGATTAAAATTTAGGCTGTCTGAAAACCGAATCTTGATCAGCGACGGCTAAACATTTCCCGCCGCTGCCATTACGTTGCGCCAAAGGCGTCTGCACGGGTGCAGGGCAAGCCTTATCGCAGATCGGGCAGGCAGGATGAGTGGAACCGGATCCAGAAAACCGCCGCTGGTGGCAGAGCGGCGTGGCGGACAGGCAGCAGGCGCGCGTGCCAAGACGGCAACAAAGTCCCGTTCTGGCGGATCGCGTCCGACCGGTCGTGGTGCGCGGCCCAAAAGACGCAGGATGATCGGCGGTTTCACAGGATTTGTCCTGCGCACGGTCTGGTGGATCGGTAGCCGCACTGCGCTTGCCCTTGCACTGATCGTTGCAGGGTTCACGGCCTATTATTATACCCAGCTTCCGCCACTGGAATCACTGCTGGACGGTCGTGCGCGCGGCTCGGTCACCATGCTGGATCGCGAGGGTCAGGT
>JBOFCO010000179.1:0-1256 GCA_051646105.1 Paracoccaceae bacterium | reverse complement strand
CGCCGTTGAACACGCGGATGCCGTCCATGCAGGCGGCAAATTCCCACAGTGTCATGCGGTTCACGTCAGAGGGGGTGAAACCGGCAACGGCGCCGGATCCGTAGAAGCGGCTGAAACGCCATCTTCCATCGGCAATTCCGTCGTCGGCGTCACCCCCGGATGCTCCCCCACGGGGTCATCCTCGACCCCCACCAGCGCAAGGCCCAGCACAAGCTGCGCGACAGTGGCCAGCCGCATCAGGCCGTATTGCTCGGCCATGGTTTCCACCATGGCGCGGGCATCGGCCTTTTCCATGCCGCCGCCGATCAGGCCAAGGCGCAGGACGGCAAACACGTCGTCCACCATCCATTGGCTGGTGGTCAGGCGGGTCAGGATCAGCGGGGGGCCAGCCTTGCACTGGTCCTGCAAGGCGCGCAGGTCGCCGATGGTCAGCTGGAAATCGTGTTCCCCGCCGACCCAGCGGATGGGCTGCGATCCGGGCATCGAATCAGGCGGCCTTGTTGGTGCGGGTCGGCACGCCGTCCATCTCGATCTCAATCTCGGACGTGACGCGCTGACCTTTGGTGCGGCTGTTGTTCAGCGCGGTAAGCAGGGCAGGCCCGGCTTCGGTTTCCGGGTCACCCACGGATGCCTTGGTGTTGCGCAGGCGGATGTTCTTGGCCGCGCTGGAATAGAACCAGTCGGACAGGACCTTGTTGCTGGTTTGCGCCCAGACGCCCGTGCCGCTGATCTTGACGTCGATCGACCGGACGGATTTTTCCAGCGCCAGCGGCAAGCTTTCATCGTCGCAGTCGGGAATTTCGTTGGTGTCGAAGTTTGCCGTGCGGGTGATGGTCACATCGGTGATGCCGCAGATTTTGGCATAGGTGCCAGGCGTGATGGTTTCCACCTCCAGGATCATTTCTTCGTATTTTTCGGTAATGGCGCGGGCCATGATGTCAGTCCTTTCGGGCAGGGGCCGCGCGGGCGGCGGCGGGGGGGGGTTTCGCGGCCTTCAGGGCGGCGGGGGCAGGAACGGGCATCGCGCGACCTGCCGCGATGGCGGCGGCGATGAAATCGCGCGGAAAGCTTTGTGGCTCGGGGCTGGCTTTCGCGCCAAAGCCAAGGGGGCTGTTGGTGCGCGACCAGTGGAATTCAGCGGTGAAGATCGCTTTCGTCGGGGCGAAGGCGTCGTCGGTGGGGACGGGATCAGGCATTCTTCAAGGCCTTTCGGATGCCGCGCGAAATGGCGGCGCGGGTGCGGGCGCGGTTGGCCC
>JBOFCO010000063.1:0-5694 GCA_051646105.1 Paracoccaceae bacterium | reverse complement strand
ACAGAAGCTTTACGATTAGCCCTTGCAATGACTGCCCCGCAGGGCTAAATCCCCGCGGCACGGACCCGTAGCTCAGCTGGATAGAGCATCAGACTACGAATCTGAGGGTCGGGCGTTCGAATCGCTCCGGGTCCGCCATTTTCAGAGATTCAGACCGGTTTGCGCAGTGGTTTCAACCGCTTGCGCCATTTTGGCTGCTGTGATCGATGGCCGGTCTTCCCCCGGGCAAGGTGAATCGGCCCACTACATTACGTGGCGGCAGCTTCGCCTATCTTTTGTCACAAGTCCTTACGCGTGGCGCGGGAGCAAAGGCGATTGCTACAATTTGAGAGAACAGTCCGCGGGTGGGAACGCAATCTTTGCATTTCACCGTAACACTGGCCATATCAGCGGCCCTGCATGGGCCAACACATACCCCGCCACGGTCAAAGTTCCGTCACGCCAAGCAAGCATATTTCTGGTGTGGGGAACGGAAACGAAAGGATGACGACATGAAACTCGGACAAGCTCTTATGATCCGCTTCGGCCTGACCACCAGCGAAGAACCGAACGCGTTCGACCTGCGGCTGGAAAAGCTGGCCAATGTCACTCCCGCCCGTCGCCGCGAGCATGGCGTGTTCAAAAATCGGGCGTCACATCTGGCAGCCTGAGTTCCCGGACAAGTTCGCGCAGTTCCTGCCGCGCGGCGACGTTCGAGATGTTCAGCTGTTCCACGCCGACCTCGCGCAGATCCAGCAGGGTCAGACCGCGCGGGAACAGTTCACGAAAGATGACGCGCTCGGAAAAGCCGGGCGCAACGCGAAAGCCGATCCGCCGCGAAAGATCGACAAGCGCATCGCCTACCTTTTTCTTGTTGTGCATGTTCTGCGCGCCCAGCCGGTTACGCAACACCACCCAGTCAATCGGCTTCAGCCCGGCCTTGGCGCGAAGCTGGCGCGCGTTCCAGACCATTTCCGAGTATATCGACGGCCCCTTCACCTTGCCGGTTTCGGCATCGATGCGGGCCAGCAGGTCAAAGTCGATGAAACTGTCGTTCATCGGCGTTATCAGCGTGTCGGCCAGCGAATGCGCCACCTGGCTTAGCCTTGTATGGCTGCCGGGGCAGTCGATCACGATGAAGCTGCATTCGGTTTCAAGCTGGGCAACCGCTGCCGAAAGCCGATGGTCATAGACGTTGTCGTCGGGCGCGATCTGCCCCTTGTCGATTTCAGGCAGGTCGCGGTAGTCGGGTGTGGGAAGCGGCCTGCCGTTGCGTTTGACAAAGGCCATGCGGTTTTCGATGTAACGGCCAAAGCTTTTCTGGCGAAGGTCAAGATCAAGCGCACCGACCTTGTGGCCCATGCGCGCCAAGGCAGTTGCCACATGCATGCAGGTGGTCGATTTCCCCGATCCGCCTTTTTCGTTCCCCACAACGATAATATGTGCCACGTTCCCCAATCCCCCGATTTCGCCGATCTGGTGAGCAGCCAGAAACAGGCGGCATCTTCTGCGTGATGCCCGCCCTCTATAGGGCTTGCACCATGGGATTTGGAAGCCGATCCGGCAACAATCCGTGATTTTTTGTCAGGATGTCGCGGGTGGGGCAACGCAGCGGAGGTGGATGCTTTCGCATTGGGCGGCGGGCCAGTCCGTGCGACCCCAGCAGTAGGCAGAAAAATCATCCATCCCGCGCAGGATCCACACAACCGGCATTCCGTCCCGGGTGCGTCGGCTTTCGCCGTCAAGCGCCAGGGTAACACTTGCCCCGTCATGCGCGATCACCCGATAGCGGGCATCCTGATCCTGTTCGTTTTCATAGTTGATGATCGGCGCTTCCCAGTGGAAATAGGCGAACCTTCGGTCGGGGGAAAAGGCGATGCTGTGCGTCGGGAACGAACACGCATTGCCGGTTTCATCGGGCCAGGACCATGTGCCGGTGAAGTCTTCGAAAACCGTCTGGGCCGGTGCGGCTTGCGGACAGAAAACGGCGATCACCAGAAAAGCCCACAGCCGACTCATCGCCTTGCCCCCCAAACGGAACGGGCGCACCCTGCGGCGCGCCCGATACGGCATTGAAAGATACGCGGGTTCAGAAGCCCAGACCGGCGTACTTGTTCTTGAACTTGGAAACGCGGCCGCCGGTATCCATCAGCTTGGCATTGCCGCCGGTCCATGCCGGATGGGCAAGCGGATCGATGTCCAGCGCCATCTGGTCGCCTTCCTTGCCCCAGGTCGATTTCATCTTGACCACGGTGCCATCGGTGAACTTCACGTCGATGAAGTGGTAATCGGGGTGAATTTCGGTTTTCATCTTCCCGCTCCTCAGGCTTTCGCGTCGTCTTTGGGTTTGTAGTTCGTCACCTCGGCGATGCGGGCAGATTTGCCGCGACGGTCGCGCAGGTAATACAGCTTGGCGCGGCGCACCTTGCCACGGCGGACGACCTCGATCGAATCGATGTTGGTCGAATACAGCGGGAACACGCGTTCCACGCCCTCGCCGAAGGAAATCTTGCGGACAGTGAAGGACGCCGAGATATTCGCGCCGCCCTTGCGGGAAATGCACACGCCTTCATAGGCCTGCACACGCGAGCGGGTGCCTTCGGTCACCTTGTACCCGACACGAACCGTGTCGCCTGCCCGGAAATCCGGGATGTTCTTGGCCAGAGCGGCGATCTGCTCGGCCTCCAGTTGCGCGATAAGATCCATCGCGGCTCTCCTATCTGTGGCGCGGTTGGTCCGCGACGTGATGCCACCTCAGAGCTCTCGGTCTTCATCCGGGTCCCCATCGCGCCTTGCACGATAAGCCCGCCAGAGATCAGGTCGGCGTTCCTTGGTCAGCCTTTCGGCCATCTCGCGTCTCCAGTCGGCAATCATCGCGTGATGTCCGGATTGAAGAATATCCGGTATCGCGCGGCCTTCCCAAAGCGCGGGTCGTGTATACTGCGGGTGCTCCAGAAGCCCGTCGGAAAAGGATTCCTCTTCCACAGACGCCTGATTCCCAAGCACGCGGGGTATAAGCCGGACGGTCGCGTCAATCAAGGCTGTTGCGGCAATCTCGCCCCCGGTCAGAACGAAATCACCAAGACTGACCTCTTCAACGGCATAGTGCTGCAGAACGCGCTCGTCGACACCCTCGAACCGTCCACAAAGCAGCGTCAGGCCGTCGCCCTGCGCCCATCGGCGCGCCATCGCCTGATCGAAACGCCGTCCGCGTGGGGACAGATAGATCACTGGCCACCGGGTGCGGTCGGCCGGCGTGCCAAGGCTGGCCTCATCCAGCGCGCGGGCCACCACATCGGCACGCAGCACCATGCCGGCGCCGCCGCCCGCCGGGTTGTCGTCAACGTTCCTGTGCCGCCCCTCGCCAAACTGGCGCAGGTCATAGGTTTCCAGCGCCCACAGCCCTTCGGCCAGCGCCTTGCCGGTCAGCGACAGGCCGAGTGTGCCGGGGAAAGCTTCGGGAAACAGGGTGACGATGCGCGCACACCACGCGCCTTGCAGGCGGGGTGTGTCGGTCATCAGTTCACGCGGCTTCAACGAAGGTGTGATTCGCAAACGACCATGCGAAAGGGCGCCGGTCTTTCCGGCGCCGCGTGGCTTTTCACCCTCTGGTCGAGGGGGCTTGTCTGTCATGTCGATGGTCCGGGGCAGGGCCCGTCAGCGGGCAGGCTTTGCCCCAGATGGCATATCCCGGTCCATCCGCGCAACCTCTTGCTCGGCTGCGGCACGGCGCGCGGCCTTTTCCAGATCGGGGGCGTTGGCGGCAGCCCAGAAGCCGCGGGCGATCACCACCCCTGCCATGGACATCAGGATTGGCAAACCAAGCGGAACCGCCGTGATCGTGCCCGCCATGCCGCCGATGCCGCGTGACAGTCCGAACAGCAGCGCCACGACTGCCGATTGCAGCAGGATGCGGATGATGATCTGCGCGAGCGTCCCGGTTTCCCAGTCGGCGCGGCTGCGCGGCCAGTGATGCGGTTTCGTCACGAAATCCCACAGCAGATAGACCAGAACGAACACGGGCGCGGCGCGCCAGCCAAAGCCGGACAGACCCGCAAGCAGCGGCCCCATGTAAAGCAGCGTCATCGCTGCCATCATCATCCGGTTCGCGCCATTCACGGTCATTCCATTTCCTCCTCGGGCGGGTCGACGATGATCCGCCCGGCTGTCAGGTCAATGGTCGGAACTACCGCATGGGTGAATGGCAAAAGCATGGCATTTTTGCGCCCGGGGTAGAGAATTTCCAGAATATCGCCCGCGCCGTGGTTGTGGATTGCCTGCACCTTGCCCAGCGGGGTGCCACCGGTGTCGAGCACCTGCAAACCGATCAGGTCGGCATGATAGAATTCGTCGTCGGGCAGGCCGGGCAGGCGGTCGCGGTCGACATGAAGTTGCGTGCCCCGCAACGCGTCGGCCTGTTCGCGGGTGATCACGCCCGACAGCCGGGCGGCAAAACCGTTCGGGATGCTGCGGGTCAGCTTGACGGTGAAGCTGCGTGTGCCGGTCCTATCGTAAAGCGGGCCGTAGCTGGCGATGGCCTCGGGTTCGGCGCAGAAACTTTTCAGTCGCACCTCGCCATGGACGCCGAAAGCGCCTGCGATAGCCCCCACGCAGATGCGGGTTTCAGTCATGCCTCACCCCGTCACAAAGAGGGTCCGGGCACCGCAGCGCCCGGACCGGATTGTCTTATTCTTCGGCAGCTTCGGCCGGGGCGGCTGCCTTGGCTGCCTTTTCGCCGGCGCGCTTCTTGGCCTTGTCGCCCGGTTCCGCCTTTTTCATGTTGGCGCGGGTGGCTTTCGGACGGGCTCCGGCCGCTTCAAGGAAACGGGCGATGCGGTCGGTGGGCTGTGCGCCCTGGCTCAGCCAGTATTGCACCCGCTCCATGTTCATCTTGATGCGGTCTTCGCTGTCCTTGGCCAGAAGCGGGTTGTAGGTGCCCAGCTTTTCGATAAAGCGGCCGTCGCGGGCCATGCGGCTGTCGGCAGCCACAATCGAATAGTGCGGGCGCTTCTTGGAACCGCCACGGGCGAGCCGGATTTTCATTGCCATTTCAATAGTCTCCTTCGGGTTGTTGATGCGGGTCTCTGCCCGTCATTCTTTGGAAGCCGGCATTCCGGAAGCATCGTCCTTCTGGAATGTTTCGTGATGCCTGATGACTTCAGAGATGATGAAGCTCAGGAATTTCTTGGCAAAGGCCGGGTCAAGATCGGCCTCGCTCGCCAGCGTTTCCAGCCGGGCGATCTGGCGCGCCTCTCGGGCAGGATCGGAAGGCGGCAGCGCATGTTCGGCCTTCAGGCGCCCCACGGCCTGTGTCCGCTTGAACCGTTCGGCCAGCGTATAGACAAGGATCGCATCCAGCCTGTCGATGCTGTCGCGATGGCCCTTCAGCAGGGTTTCCGCGCGGATGGCGGCATCGTCTGTCATGCCAATGCTCCTCGCCTGTGGTGACGCCAGACCTGACAGCCGTCGACATCGCCGTCGCGGGTGGCACCAAGGCGGCGGGCCAGCGCGATGGAACGGGCATTGTCGGGCGCAATGTAGCTGACCAGAGAGGGTAGCCGCATGGCGGTGAAACCGTGATCGCGCGCGGCTGTTGCCGCTTCGGCTGCATAGCCGTGACCCTGCGCATGATCGCGGAACAGAAAGCCAAGTTCTGGCTCCCGGTCACCCGGCTCGAATCCGATCAGGACAAAGCCGATGGTTTCGGCGGTCTCC
>JBOFCO010000090.1:0-4306 GCA_051646105.1 Paracoccaceae bacterium | reverse complement strand
GGAACCCATTTGGTGCGAATCCGGACATGGTGTTCAACTGGGCCGAAAACTATCGTCGCGTCGTTTTTGACGATCAGTTCCTTGCCTCGCTTGGCGTAACGGCGGCGTTCGTGATCTTCGCCGTCCTGTCCGAGTTGATCATCGGCTACTTCCTGGCACAGGCTTTCCTCAAGGATTTTCCCGGCAAGGCCATTTTCCGCACCATTCATACCCTGCCGCTCATCATGGCACCCATCATTGTCGGTTCGGTGTGGAAGTTGATGACGACGCCGTCGATCGGGATCCTTCCAAGTCTAATGTCCGACCTTCTGGGCTACGATCTCAACATCGGTCAAAGTGCGGTGCAGGCCTTTGTCGTGACCGTGATCATGGACATCTGGCACTGGACACCGCTTGTAACGCTGACACTGATCGCCGCACTCGTGTCGCTGCCGGCCGATCCGTTCGAGCAGGCGCAGATTGATGGCGCCAACAAGCGGCAGATATTCTGGCACATCACCTTGCCGATGATCAGGCCTGCGATCCTTGCCACCGTCTTTATCCGCATGATGGACGCGATGCGCGTCGTGGACGAAGTGCTGATGCTGACCGGCGGCGGCCCAGGTTCGGCCACAAGATATGTCGGCGTTCACATCTTCAAGGAAGTCTTTCCGCGCACGAATTATGGCTATGGCTCTGCCATATCGGTCGTCGTGCTCTACCTCACCGTCGTGGTAAGTTGGCTGATGTATGTCGGCCTGATTGCCCCGCGCAACAAGAAAAGGGGCTGATGCCATGACCAAGAAGGGCAATCCCTGGCTTTCGGTCCTGATTTGGACACTGTTCAGCTTTCTGACGCTGTTCCCGATCTATTGGCTGTTCGTCATCTCGGTCAAACCGGCGGTCGAGCTGTTCACCACCCCCTCGGTCTGGCTGACCGATATCTACTGGAAGAACTACGTCGACGTGCTGAACGACCGTACGCTGCGAAGCTACATGGTCAACTCGCTCATCATTTCTTCGGGCAATGCGGTGCTTTGCACGGTGCTGGGCTTTCTGGCCTGCTACGCGCTGACACGGTTCGATCTTCCGGGGAAGGAGAGCATCTTCTTCTGGACCATCACGAACCGCATGGCCCCACCTGCCGTGTTCCTGCTGCCGCTCTTCCTGCTGATGACGCAAGTCTATGCGGTGGGGGATTTCAAGCTGGCCGACACGCGGATCGGCATGATCCTTGTCTACTGCACCTTCAACCTGCCCTTCGCGATCTGGACCTTGCGCCCGACGCTGGACGGCATCCCGAAAGAACTGGACGAGGCGGCCTATGTCGATGGCGCATCGGCATGGAAGGTCATCTCCGAGATCGTGTTCCCGCTGGCGCGCCCGGGCCTCGCGGTGACGCTGATCCTGACCTGGGTCTTTGCCTGGAACGAATATCTCCTGGCCGCGACCCTGACGAACTTCAACGCCCGCACCCTGACAACCGGGCTTTCGGAATATGTCACCACCACCGGCACCAACTGGGGGATCATGGCGGCGATCTCGGTCTTTACGCTGATCCCGGCCCTGATCGTCTTCACCCTTGTGCAACGCCACATCGTTGCCGGTCTGACCTTCGGCGCAGTGAAAGGATGAGCCATGCAGGATGGTAATGGTTTTCTACCCATCGAGACGAATTGGTTCGACCGGTTCTTCATCAGCGTCGTCTTGTGGGTGGCCCTCTCGCTCTTCTGGTTGCGCTTTCTCGAACCTGTGGGCCTTTCGATCTGGATTTGCGTCGCGCTGTCGCTGGTCCTTGGTTTCATCATCATTCGCAAAGGCTGACCCATGAAGGCCCTTGTCCTTGAACGCAAAGACGAACTCTCGCTCCGCGACTTCCCAGGGATCGACCGGGTGGAAGAGGTGCTTGGCCCGCGCGACGTGCGCATCAAATTGCACACCGTGGGGATCTGCGGATCGGATGTGCACTACTATACCCATGGGCGCATCGGCCCCTTCGTGGTGCAGGAACCAATGATCCTCGGGCATGAGGCGTCGGGCACCGTGATCGAGATCGGGGCCGAGGTCACGACGCTGAAGCCCGGCGACCGCGTCTGTATGGAGCCGGGTATCCCCGACCCCAACAGCCGCGCGGCCAGGCTTGGGATGTACAACATCGATCCTGCCGTGCGCTTCTGGGCGACGCCCCCGGTGCATGGCATCCTGCGTCCGACCTGTGTTCACCCCGAGGCATTTACCTTCAAGTTGCCCGACAGCGTCAGCTTCGCAGAGGCGGCCATGGTCGAGCCACTGGCAGTGGGGATCCATGCCGCAACCAAGGCCCGAATCCGCCCTGGCGACAATGCCGTTGTGATGGGGGCAGGGCCAATCGGACTGGTCACGGCGCTATCAGCACTGGCTGGGGGCTGCGCCCGGGTTTTCGTCAGCGACATCGCCCAGCCGAAGCTCGACATTGCCGCCAGCCTTTCGCCCGCGATCACGCCCATCAACGTGGCACATGATGATCTTGCAGCTTGCGTCCGGGCCGAAACCGATGGTTGGGGTGCAGAGGTGGTCTTCGAGGCAACCGGGTCACCCCGTGCGGCCGCCGGCGTTTTCGAACCGCTGGCGCCAGGCGGTTGCGTTGTGATGATCGGGGGACAACCTGACCCCATCGCCTATGACGCCGGCGCCGCAATGGTGCGTGAGGCGCGTGTCGAGAATATCTTCCGGTATGCCCACGCATTTCCACGCTGTGTAAACATGATCGCCTCTGGTGCGATCAACGTGAAACCGCTGATCACGCGCACTTTCGATTTCAATGAAAGCGTCCGCGCTTTCGAGATCGCCGCTTCGGCTCCGCCGAATGACGTGAAGATGCAGATCCAGCTGCCGCAATAAGGACGAATACCTCATGGCAACCGTGAAGATTGACAATGTGATCAAGCGCTACGGCGCAGTTGAGGTCATGCATGGCGTGAACGTCGACATTGAGGATGGCGAGTTCGTCGTTCTTGTCGGCCCTTCGGGCTGCGGCAAGTCCACGCTGCTCAGAATGCTGGCCGGGCTGGAAGAAATCAGCGCCGGCACAATCTCGATCAATGGCCGGGTCGTCAACGACATAGCCCCGAAAGAGCGGGACATCTCGATGGTGTTCCAGTCCTATGCGCTTTATCCGCACAAGACAGTGGGCGAGAACATTGGCTTTCCGTTGAAGATGGCAGGCCGGCCGAAGGCTGAAATCGAAGAGAAAGTGCGAAAGGCCGCCTCGATCCTTGACCTCGCACATCTGCTGGACCGCTATCCCAAACAGCTTTCGGGCGGCCAGCGCCAGCGTGTTGCGATGGGCAGGGCGATCGTGCGCGATCCGCAAGTGTTCCTGTTCGACGAGCCGCTGTCGAACCTGGATGCCAAGCTGCGGGTGACGATGCGAGTTGAAATCAAGGAGTTGCACCAGCGGCTGAAGACAACCATCGTCTATGTGACCCACGACCAGATTGAGGCCATGACCATGGCCGACAAGATCGTGGTAATGCGTGACGGACGTGTCGAGCAGATCGGCGCACCGCTGGATCTGTATGACCGGCCGGAAAGCGTGTTCGTCGCGGGCTTCATCGGCTCGCCGTCGATGAACTTCCTGCATGGCAAAGTGGCAAGTCATGGCGGCGAAAAGGTCTTTATGACCGAGGCTGGACTCGCCCTGCCGCTGCCGGCAGTGAATCTGGCTGATGGCCAGCGCCTGACCTATGGCATCAGGCCGGAGCATATCGGTATCGGCGACCACGGCATTCCGGTCAACGTCGTGGTGACCGAACCGACCGGGTCAGAGACGCAGGTATTTGCCCGTGTCGGCGACGATCTTATCGATGCCGTCGTGCGTGACCGCATCCGCGCATCCCCCGGGCAGAGCATCGGCTTCGTGATCGATCCGGCCCATGTTCACCTCTTTGACCGCGACAGCGAAAAACGCATCCAGGGCACGTGAATGGAGGGGATCCGGGCAGTCATCTTCGACCTCGACGGATGTCTGGTGGACAGCGAAATCATGTCGCTGGAAACCTTGGCAGATGAGCTTGCCGCAGAAGGGGTCTCTACATCGATTGACGAGCTGCGCCAGAGATTTCTGGGTGTGTCGATCCAGTCCATTGTCACCCACTTCGCCAAGGCATCAGACCGGGTCGTTCTGCCGGATTTTACCCGCCGCTTCGAGGACAGGCTGCTTGCCCGTTATCCGGCAGATCTGCGCTGCATTCCCGGCGCGACGGCGCTTCTTGACGGGCTGAAGGCGCGCGGTATTGCCGTAGCAATCGCGACCGGCGGATCGCTGCGCAGGCTTGGCACGACACTA
>JBOFCO010000112.1:0-4244 GCA_051646105.1 Paracoccaceae bacterium | reverse complement strand
GGGCGCGAGCCCAGATCCATCGCGGCCTCCTCTATCGCGCGGTCGGACTGGCTCAGACGCGCCTGCACGATGGTCGTCACGAACACCATGGAAAAGGTGATATGCGCCAGCGTCACCGTGGTGAACCCGCGCTGTCCCGGCCAGCCAATCGCCTCGGCCAGCAGGATGAACACCATCAGCAGGGAAATGCCGGTGATCACTTCCGGCATGATCAGCGGCGCCGTGACAAGGCCCGAAAACAGGAACCGCCCGCGGAACCTGCTGAACCGCGCCAGCGCAAAGCCCGCCATGGTGCCAAGGATCGTCGCAAACGTGGCCGAGACAAGCGCGATCTGCAGCGACAGGATCAGCGCGTCAATCACCTGATCATTCTGGATCAGCGACACATACCACCGGGTCGAAAACCCGCCCCAGACCGTGGCAAGGCGCGATCCGTTGAAGGAATAGACCATCATCGACAGGATCGGGATGTAGAAGAACGCAAAGCCAAAGCAGAGCACCGTGATCAGGAACACCGGGCGGCGGTTCATCGCAAAGCCTCCCGTCCCTCGGCCTTGGCCTGATACCGGCTGTAGAGCATCGTCGGCACGACCATCAGCACCAGAAGGGCCACGGCAACCGAAGATGCCATCGGCCAGTCGCGCGCCGCGTTGAACTCATCCGCGATCACCCGCCCGATCATCGGGCTCGACGCATCGCCGACCAGCGTCGGGATGACCAGCTCTCCCGCCGCCGGAATGAACACCAGAAAACCCCCGGCGATAATGCCCGGCACCGACTGCGGCAGGGTCACATCGCGGACGACCTGAAACGGACGGCTGCCAAGGTCCATCGCCGCCTCGTCCAGCGTCGGGTCCAGCCTTTCGAGGCTCGCGTAAAGCGGCAGGATCATGAACGGCAGATAGGTATAGACCATCACCAGCACGACCGCGAAATTCGAGTTCATCATGGGGATGGATTTCAGCGCCCAGTCAATCGGCACCACGAAATTCCAAGCCTCCGTCAGCATCTGGTTGAACCAGCTGTTGCGCCCCATCAGCCCCATCCAGGCATAGACGCGCAAAAGGAACGAGGTCCAGAACGGCAGGATGACGAGCATGAGAAGGATCGACCGCCAGCTTGGCGCAACACGGGTCAGACCCAGCGCCATGGGATAGCCGATCAGCAGGCACAGCACGGTTGCGAGGCCCGCATTCATCAGCGAGATGAGAAAAGACCGGATGTAGAGATCATCGGTGAACAGGCGCTGATAGCCCGCCGGATTGACCCATGGGTTCTCGCCGCCAAAGCCGAAAGGCGGCGCCGTCGGCGTCTGGGTCGCCACGCTCATCGTCAGAACGACCACGAAGGGGATCAGAAACCAGACGACCAGCCACAGATAGGGCAGCCCGATGATCAGGTCGGACCAGCCCCTGCGGTCGAACCAGCGGGAAAGGCGCGGGGTTGCCATGCTATTCCCTCAACAGGATCGCCGAAGCGGCGTCAAAGTTGATCCAGACCTTGTCGCCCCAGTCTGGCCGCCGCTCACCTTGACGTGCCGCATTGACGGCATGTACCGAGATCAGCTGCCCCGATGGCAGCGTCACGCGGTAAAGACTGTCTTTGCCGAAATAAGCCAGATCCCTGATCTGCCCCTCAACCACATTTGCGCCCTCTGGCCGCGCCGCGTGGATGGTCAGTTTTTCCGGACGGATCGCCAGTGTGATCTTCTCGCCTTTGGCAAGACCGGGAATGGTCCCCGCCTCCACCCGTTGCTGAAAGGCCGGAACATCCAGCGTTGCCATGTCTGCCGTGGTCTGCGTGACGGTCGCATCGAACTGCGACATGGAGCCAAGGAAGTTTGCCACGAACCGGCTGGACGGGTGTTCATAGACCTCTGCCGGAGGACCGACCTGTTTCACCTGACCCTTGTCCATCACGGCGATGCGGTCGGCCAGCGTCATCGCCTCTTCCTGATCATGGGTGACGACGATGAACGTCACGCCTGTGCGTTCCTGAATCGACATCAGCTCAAACTGCGTATGTTCACGCAGCTTCTTGTCGAGCGCTGCAAGCGGTTCATCCAGCAGCAGCAGCTTCGGCTGCCTTGCCAAAGCCCGCGCCAGGGCCACACGCTGCCGCTGGCCGCCGGAAATCTGGTGCGGCTTGCGATGGGCGAATTGCGACAGCTGCACAAGGTCCAGCATGGCCCGCACGCGGTCGGCGCGGGCGGATGCCGACATCGGCTCGTGCTTCAACCCATAGCCCACGTTTTTCTCGACCGTCATGTGCGGAAACAGGGCATAGCTTTGAAACATCATATGGACCGGGCGCTCCCATGGCGGAACGCCCGTCATGTCCTGCCCGTCCAGCGTGATGCGCCCTGCCGAGGGCTGCTCGAACCCAGCAAGCATCCGAAGAAGCGTTGTCTTGCCGCAGCCTGACCCACCCAGCAGCGCAAAAATCTCGCCGTTGGAGATGGTCAGGCTGACATCCCTGACCGCCTGAAAGCTACCGAAGGACTTCGATACCCCCTCGATCTTCAGGAAGGGCTCCACGGCAACCGCCACTCTCAGCCACCCGTCTTGAATTCGGTCCAGGCGCGCGTGATCTCGCGGTCTTGCTCCTCGCTCTGCGGCTTGGGCGTAAACAGGCGGGCCATGATCTCTGCGTCCGGATAGACCGCCGGATCAGCCGCAATCGCCGGATCAACCAAGGCCGTCGCCGCCTTGTTGGCATTGGCATAGCCTGTGTAGTTGGTGCTTGCCGCCGCCACCTCCGGCCGCAGCAGGAAGTCCGCAAAGATATGGGCGTTGTCCACATTGCCCGCGTCCGACGGGATGCACCACACGTCAAACCACGCAGGCGCGCCCGTTTTGGGCACGAAATACTGCAGGTCAACTTCCAGCCCTGCCTCCGCAGCGCGGGCCTTTGCCACGCCATAATCGCCGGACCAGTTGTTGACGGCGCAGACCTCGCCCGTCGGCAGGGTGTTCAGGTAATTCGCGTTGTCAAAAGTCGTGATGTATTCGCGGATCGGCTGCAGCGCCTCGATCATCTTCGCGTATTCCGGCGCGCGGGCCGTGTTCACGTCGATCCCCAGATAAGCCAGCACAATGAAGCCGATGTCCGTCGGACTATCCAGCAGCGTCAGCCCGCAATCTGCCAGTTTGGCCGCGTTTTCCGGGTTCAGGATGGTGCCAAGGTCCGCGAGGTCCGCATCCGGCAGGCGTTCGCGGACCATATCCATGTTGAACGTAAATCCCACGGAGCCCCACATGTAAGGCACCGAATGTTCATTGCCGGGATCAAACCCCTCAAGCACTTTCAGCAGCGCCGGGTCCAGATTGCCCCAGTTTGCCAGTTTGGCCCGGTCCGGCTTTTGATAGACACCCGCCGTCACCATGCGCGACAGGCTCAGGCCCGACTGCAGCACCAGATCGTAACCCGATGCCCCCGCCATCATCTTCGCCTGCATTTCCTCGGCACTGGCATAAAGATCGTAAACGACACCGATCCCTGTCTCGGCCTCAAAATCGGCAATCGTCGTCTCGCCGATATAGTCCGACCAGTTGTAGACATTGACCGTTCCGGCCTGCGCCCAGGACGGGCGGACGTAGGGCATGGCCAAAGCGGTCGTCAGGGTCGCAAGCGCGTGGCGGCGGGTCAGTTTCATGACAGTGTCTCCCCATCTTTGTCATGTTTCTGTCAGGTTATGTTTACCGATTTGACTGGCAAATCAATTTATCATTCAGGCTGCGGATTTCGGCCTCGGCCGGCGCATCCTGCAGCGCCATGACCGGAATAAGGCTGCGCAACCCGTCGTGATGGCGGCGCAGCCCGTATTCAAGGTCGGAAAGATGAAACCCCTCGAACGCATCCGATTTCATGGACTCATTCGACCAGATTGAGAGCTGCCGATCCTCGGCAGAGGTATCGCGGTCGATCCGCATGGCGAGATAGCGCAAAAGCCGCGCCTCGCGCGTCTCATTGGGATTGCGGAAGATGCGCCCGGTCAGCCGCGTCAGACCCGGTGACAGCGGGATCTCCTGATAGAATTGCACCGACTCCGGCGTGATCGCAAAAACCGCATTGGGAAACAGCCCGTAATACGTCCACGCCTTTCGCAGATGCTGCGGCAGCTCACGCTCCGGCGCGTGTTTGATGTAGTGCCGCACGGACCACCCCCGCCCCGGCGCGTCGCCGAAATAGCCGACCGACACCGACAGGCCATGGTCAAGGTAAAGATCGCGATAGGTCCGCCC
>JBOFCO010000242.1:0-2187 GCA_051646105.1 Paracoccaceae bacterium | reverse complement strand
CGCGCGATCAGGTGACGGTGCTGGATGCCAATGCCGCCAGGACGCTGTTCCCGGATGGCAGCGATCCGGTGGGGCAGACAGTTCTGATCGACCGGGTTCCGATGCGTGTCGTCGGCGTGGTGACCGCCAATGGCCAGTCCTTTGGCCCTTCGACACCACGCATTTACATCCCCTATACCACCGTTGGCGCCCGGCTGACCGGGGACAGCACGCTGGACACGATTTCTGTCCGCATTGCCGACGATTATCCGATGGCCACCGCCGAAGGGCTGATAACCGACCTGATGGTTCAGCGGCATGGCAAGCAGGATTTCTTCCTGACCAACTCCGACACCATACGCAACACCATACAAAGCACCGCCCAGACGCTGACCCTGCTGGTTTCGGCGATCGCGATCATCTCGCTGGTCGTGGGCGGCATCGGGGTGATGAACATCATGCTGGTGTCGGTGACCGAGCGGACAAAGGAAATCGGGGTCCGTATTGCGGTGGGCGCGCGGCGGTCGGACATCATCACGCAATTCCTGATCGAGGCGGTCCTGGTGTGCCTGCTGGGGGGCGCGCTTGGCGTGGGGCTGGCGTTGGGTCTGGGCTGGCTTGCGACCACCTATGTCGATACTTTCCGGTTTGTGTTTTCACCAGATGTGGCGCTGATCGCCTTCCTGTCGTCCAGCGTGATCGGGATTGTTTTCGGCTATCTGCCCGCGCGTGCGGCATCGCGGCTTGATCCGGTCGTGGCACTGGCACGGGAATAGGGGGGGCTGATGTCCACAGGTGATCCGTTGCGTGTGTTCCGCAAGCTGGCGCAGATGAACCGGCTGGCAAACGCGCGCCTGCACCGTGCTTGCAAAACCCTCTCGCAGGACGACTATACCGCGTCTCGCGCTGCTTTCTTCGGGTCGATCCGCGCGACGCTGAACCACATCCTGATGGTGGACCGGTTCTATATCAACGCGCTGGAATGCCGGCCCCTGAACCGTGCCGCGCTTGACGACGCACTGGCCTGCCCCGATCTGGCGCTGCTTGCCAAGTCGCAGAAGGCGGAGGATGACCGGTTGATCGCGCATGTTGCGGGGCTTTCTCCTGTGACATTGGCCGCCGATGTCATGGTCGACCGTGGGGATCGGGTGCAGACGGATCGCCGCGACGACCTGCTTTCGCATCTGTTCCAGCACCGGACCCATCATCGCGGACAGGTGCATGGCCTGCTTTCCGCCGTAGGGATTGCCCCGCCGCAACTGGATGAATTCATCGTGGGCGACGACGCCAGGGCGCGGGCCGAAGACATGGCCCTGCTTGGCTGGTCTGAAGCCGACCTGATGCGCTGACCCTTTCGCTTGTGCCCCCCGCCTGCTGCCGGATAAGGTGCCGCAATGACCGAGACGCCCTCTGCATATCGCGTGCTTGCCCGGAAATACCGGCCTGAAACCTTTGCCGATCTGGTCGGGCAGGATGCGATGGTGCGCACGCTGAAGAATGCCTTTGCCGCTGATCGCATCGCGCAGGCCTTCATCATGACCGGCATCCGGGGCACCGGTAAGACCACCACGGCGCGGATCATTGCCAAAGGGCTGAACTGTATTGGGCCCGATGGCAAGGGTGGCCCCACGACCGAACCTTGCGGGGTCTGCGACCAGTGCGTGGCGATCATGGAAGGCCGCCATGTCGATGTGATGGAGATGGACGCTGCCAGCCGAACCGGCGTCGGCGACATCCGGGAAATCATCGACTCTGTCCATTACCGGGCGGCTTCTGCCCGCTACAAGATCTATATCATCGACGAAGTGCACATGCTGTCGACCAGCGCCTTCAACGCGCTGCTGAAGACGCTGGAAGAGCCGCCCGCGCATGTGAAGTTCATCTTTGCCACCACGGAAATCCGCAAGGTGCCGGTGACGGTGCTGTCGCGCTGCCAGCGTTTCGACCTGCGCCGGATCGAGCCGGAAGTGATGATCGCCCTGTTGCGCAAGATTGCTGTGGCAGAAGGCGCGGGCATCACCGATGATGCCTTGGCGCTGATCACCCGTGCTGCGGAAGGATCTGCCCGCGATGCGACCAGCCTGCTGGATCAGGCGATTTCGCATGGGGCGGGGGAAACCACCGCCGTGCAGGTGCGCGCCATGCTGGGGCTGGCCGACCGGGGCCGGGTGCTGGACCTGTTCGATCTGGTGATGAAGGGCGATGCGG
>JBOFCO010000193.1:0-17891 GCA_051646105.1 Paracoccaceae bacterium | reverse complement strand
TAACGGCGGATGCCATAAATCTGGAGGACGGGGCTACCCTGCCCTGCGATCTGGCCGTCGGCGTTGCGGGTGCGCGGGCACAGGCGCGCGAAAGCGGCTGCTGGCCGAACTGTCACGCGCCGGGATCGCATTGCGTCTGAACGCGCGTGCAGCAAGCGTAACGGCGGATGCCATAAATCTGGAGGACGGGGCTACCCTGCCCTGCGATCTGGCCGTCGGCGTTGCGGGTGCGCGGGCGCAGGGCTGGCTGGCGGAAACCGGGCTGGCACTGACCGACGGATTCATCGATGTCGACCCGACGCTGGCCAGCACCACCGACCCGGCGATCTTTGCCGCGGGCGATTGTGCGCATCTTACCCACGCGCCGCGTGCCAAGGCCGGGGTCTATGCCGTACGCGCCGCCCCGGTGCTGCTGCACAACCTGAAAGCCGCGCTTTCCGGGGGCAACCCGCGCCCCTACCATCCACAGCGCGACTACCTGAAACTGGTGTCTACCGGTGGCAAGCGCGCCGTGGCTGACAAATGGGGGCTGCCGCTTGCGGGGGCCTGGCTCTGGCGGTGGAAAGACCGGATCGACCGCCGCTTCATGACGATGCTGCAAGACCTGCCCGCCATGCCCCCCGCGCCACTACCCGCGCGGGCAGCCACAGGGCTGCCAGAGGAACTGGCAGGCAAGGGGCCGCTCTGCGGCGGCTGTGCGGCCAAGGTCGGCGGGGCCGATCTGGCCGAGATGCTGGCAAAATTGCCAAGAACGCAGCGCGATGAGGTGCTGCGCGGCGCGGGGGACGATGCGGCCGTATTGCGGGCGGCGGGCGGCGTGCAGGTCATCACCACCGACCATCTGCGCGCCTTTGCCGAAGACCCGGTGCTGATGACCCGGATCGCCGCCATTCACGCGCTGGGCGATGTCTGGGCGATGGGGGCAGCGCCGCAGGTGGCGCTGGCGCAGGTGATCCTGCCGCGCCTGTCGCAACGGCTGCAGGCCCGCACTCTGGCAGAGATCATGGCGACGGCGGCAGAGGTGATGGCCGAAGCGGGCGCGGAAATCGTCGGTGGCCACACCAGTGTCGGCGCAGAGCTGACAGTTGGCTTCACGCTGACAGGAACTGCGCCCCGTGCCACTGGCCTGGGTGGTGCGCAGGCGGGCGATGCCCTGCTGCTGACCAAGCCGCTGGGAACCGGTGTGATCCTTGCCGCCGAAATGCAGTACCGCGCCGAGGGTTCCGTGGTGGCGGGTGCGCTGGCAAGCATGGCATGCAGCCCGGCCCGCGATGCCGCGTTGCTGGCGCCTCTGGCCCATGCGATGACCGATGTCACCGGATTCGGTTTGGCCGGGCATCTGCTTTCCATGCTCGATGCTTCTGCCCTGTCGGCGGAAATTTCGCTGGCCGCCCTGCCCGTTCTGCCGGGGGCAGAGGCGCTGCTGGATCAGGGGCAGCGCGCGACATTGCATGAAGCAAACCGCACAGGTGCCAGCCGCATAGCCGCCCCCGCCACGCCGCGCGGCGAAATCCTGTTCGATCCGCAGACGGCGGGCGGTTTTCTGGTCGCCCTGCCACCGCGCGATGCCAAGGAGGTGTTGACCGCCCTGCGCAACGCCGGGGTGGATGCCGCGATCATCGGGCGGCTGATGCCCGGCCCGGTGGCGGTTACGGTGACGGGCTGAGACGCGACGCGGCAGCGGCGATCCTTGCGGCGAGACCCGGAAGCGCGCTTTCCTCCAGCGCATCCGTCGCGATCTGCACCCCCGGGCCTTCACGCCGGGCGCGCACCTTGGCATAGCGCGGATCGTAATGGTGCTGCATCAATCCCGCCGCCAGCGCCTGCATCTGTCCGTCGCGGGCCAGCGCCAGCCACTCCTCCACCACCTCGCGCGGATGCCCGTGACGCAGCTTTTCGACAATTCCGGTCAAAAGCGCCTGATCGGCGGAAATATCGGCATAGGCCCGCGCCAGATACGTGGCCCGCATGGCAAGCGGTGCCGCAATCTCGATCCGGGGGGCTGCGCACATTGCGGCCCAAAGCGCGGGTGGGATCACGCGATCACCGATCTTGCTTGATTCCGCCTCCACGAAGACCGCTCGGGACGGGTCCAGCCCGGCGATCTTCACCGCCAGCGCGCCCTCGAATGCCTTCTGCGCCGGCTGTCCGCCTGGCCGTTGTCCGAAGAGAGAGCCACGATGGTTTGCCAGCGACTCCAGATCGATCACCTGATGGCCCGCGCGGGAAAGATGGGCCAACAGTTCGGTCTTGGCAGTGCCGGTATTCCCGTCGATGACCACCACGGGCGAAGGGAATCGCAGGTCATAGACCCGCTCCTTGACCAGCCGCCGCCATGTCCGGTAGCCGCCTGCAAGAACTTCAGCCCGCCAGCCGACCTGCGACAGGATCAGGCTGAACGATCCCGATCGCTGCCCGCCGCGCCAGCAATAGACCAGTGGACGGTATTTTGCGGGCCGGTCGGCCAGCGCGGTTTCCAGATGCCGCGCGGCATTCCGCGCCACCAGCGCCGCACCGATCTTTCGTGCCAGAAAATGGCTCTCCTGCACATAGACCGTACCGACCCTTGCCCGTTCCGCATCGTCCAGCACCGGCAGGTTGATCGCACCCGGCAGCCTGTCCTCTGCCCATTCGGACGGGCTGCGCACATCGATGATTTCGTCGAAACCGGCGGCGGCAAGCTGGGTCAGGGATGTCAGTTCAAAAGCCATGCGCCTTGGTAGCCTGCGGCGAAGCGAAGCGGAAGCCGTGGCTTGACCGTTGCGGTGCGGAAGCCCAAGTAAGTACGGGGTGATTGCGATGACCACGACAACGCTCAGCATCGACGGAATGACCTGCGCGTCCTGTGCGGGGCGGGTGGAACGCGCGGCGTCGAAAGTTGCGGGTGTTCGCAAAGCGGCTGTGAACCTTGCGGCGGAAACGCTGACCATCGATCTGGAAAGCCCCGCCACGCTTCCACAGGTGGCTGATGCCGTCGGCAAGGCCGGATATGCGGCACATCAGGTGACGACAACGCTGGCGGTAGAAGGAATGACCTGCGCATCATGCGTGGGCCGGGTGGAACGGGCGGCGCAGGCGCTGCCGGGCGCGGTGTCCGCCAGCGCCAATCTGGCGGCGGGTACTGCGTCGGTCACACATTATGCCGGTGCGCTTTCGCCAGAAGCGATCGCCGCCGCCCTGACAAAGGCTGGCTATCCTGCCACAGCCGCGCCGGATCGCGCTGCCGATATGGTGGATCGTCAGGCGGATGAGGCCGCACGTATGGGCCGTGCCGCGCTGATCGCCGCAGCCCTTGCCCTGCCGGTCATGTTTCTTGCCATGGCAGGTCACCTCTGGATGCCGATGCATCACTGGTTGACCGCCACTTTTGGTCCCGGCCCCGGTGGCTGGTGGCAGGCGGGGCTGACCGCGCTGATCCTGATCTTTCCGGGGCGGGTGTTCCTGCGCCGGGGGCTGCCCGCCCTGTTCCGCGCCGCACCTGACATGAACGCGCTCGTCGCCATGGGGTCGCTGGCGGCCTTTGCCTATTCGACGCTGGTCCTTGTCGCCCCGCAGCTTTTCCCCGAAACCGCCCGCGCCCTGTACTTCGAGGCGGCGGCGATGATCGTTACATTGGTGCTGTGTGGCCGCTGGATGGAAGCCCGCGCCAAGGGCCGTGCCGGGGCAGCAATCCGCGCGCTGGTGGCGCTGCGCCCCGAAACGGCACGGGTGGAACGTGACGGCGCAACGTTGGACGTGCCGGTCGAGACACTGCGGATCGGCGATACGGTGATCCTGCGTCCCGGAGAGCGTGTGCCGGCCGATGGCAGCGTCGTCGATGGCGAAAGCCATGTCGACGAATCCATGCTGACGGGCGAACCTGTCCCGGTGGCCAAGCACGCAGGCGATGTGGTAACCGGCGGAACCGTGAACGGCGCGGGACCGCTGCGGTTGGCCGTCACGCATACCGGCGCCGATACGGTCCTGTCGCGGATCCTTGCCATGGTCGAACAGGCGCAGGGCACCAAGCTGCCCGTGCAGGCGCTGGTCGACCGGGTCACAATGTGGTTCGTGCCCGTCGTGATGGCGGTGGCGGCGCTGACCGTTGTCGTCTGGCTTCTGGCGGGTGGTGGCATCCAGCACGCGCTGGTGGCCGGGGTCTCCGTTCTTATCATCGCCTGCCCCTGCGCGATGGGGCTGGCCACGCCGACCTCGATCATGGTGGCGACGGGGCGGGCGGCGTCGCTGGGGCTTCTGTTCCGCAAGGGCGATGCCTTGCAGCGGTTGGCCGAGGTCAAGACGGTCGCCTTTGACAAGACCGGCACGCTGACCATCGGCAAGCCCGTACCGGGGGATGTTCATCTGGTCGGGCCCGGGGACGCTGGCCCGGTTCTTGCCCGAGCGGCGGCAGTCGAAACCGCATCGGAGCATCCGATTGCCCACGCTGTTCTTGACGCTGCACGGGCACGCGGCCTGCACCTGCCCGCTGCCGAAGCGCCCCGCGTGGCCCCCGGGCTTGGCATTTCGGCGCGGGTAGAGGGGCGGGATCTCGCGGTGGGCTCGGCGGCCTACATGACGGAAAAGGGCATTTCGACCGGTGCGGTGGTCGCAAGGGCGACAGAGGCGGCAGCGCAGGGTGAAACACTGGTCTATATTGCCGAGGACGGGACGCTGGCGGCATTGCTGCCCGTGACCGATCCGGTGAAGCCGGGCGCGGCTGCGGCCGTTGCAGCGCTGCACGGGCTGGGTATGGCAACGGCAATGATCTCTGGCGATGCGGAAGCGACGGCAAGAGCAATTGCAGCGCAGGTTGGCATTGATCGCGTGGCCGCCAACACCAGGCCCGAGGGTAAGGTCACTGCCCTCAAAGGCATTGCTGCACAGGGTGGGCCGGTCGCCTTTGTCGGTGATGGGATCAACGACGCGCCGGCGCTGGCGGCAGCCGATGTGGGCATCGCCATCGGCACCGGCACCGATGTGGCCGTGGAAACCGCCGAAGTCGTGCTGATGTCCGGTGATCCGCGGGGCGTGGCCGATGCGGTGGCCCTGTCGCGCGCCACGATGCGCAACATCCGGCAGAACCTGTTCTGGGCCTTTGGCTACAACGTGGCCCTGATCCCGGTCGCGGCAGGCGTGCTTTACCCGGCCTTTGGCCTGATGCTTTCACCCATGCTGGCCGCGGGCGCCATGGCAGCATCATCCGTTCTGGTGGTGACCAACGCCCTGCGTCTGGCCCGGTTCACACCGATGCGGGGCTAAGTGCTTCGGTCGCGGCCCGGTGATGACGGGCGCGAGCGGCACGGATGGGCAGTTCGATCGCATGGCAGACCAGTGCCGAAATCGCCAGTGTCACCAGACCGGCAGCAAGGACGAACAGCGGGAAACTGTCCGCCAGAATCCCATGCTTTTCCATCAGCCGGATCACGACATAGTGCCACAGATAGATGTTATAGGAATAAAGTCCGATACGCCGCATAAGCGCCGTGTTCAGCAGGCGGAAGCCCGGCATGCGGGGCTGCGTCACGGCATAGTGGAACAGCACCATCAGCGCCACGCCCTGAACGGAATAGCGCAAGGTCGACCGGAACCAATCAGCACGAATGCCGATGCTGACCATGATTGCGCCCAGGGCCAACCCCATGACAAGCAGTGCAGCAATCCGGCCGCCGGGTAGTTTGGGCACCGCGCCGCGCCAGTGCATCACGGCCAGCAGACAGCCATACAGCAGCGAATCCATGCGGGTATCGGTCAGCAGATAAACCGACCATTCCGGACTGCCCAGAGTGACATTGTGGAAGGTCCGCCACAACAGCACAACGATCAGGGCGGCGATGTAGTGCGGAATGCGGAAGCGTCCGCGCGCGGTCAGGATGAAGATCAGCGGGAAGATCGCATAGAAATGCTCCTCAACCGACAGCGACCACAGCGGCGTCAACCCGTCGGTGACAAGCTGCGGGTCAGCCGAATAGACCATGTAGTAGTTGTTGAAGTAGAACAGGTGGCTGGCAATCGCGGTCGGGTCCAGAATCCCGTCAGCCAACCCCACAGCGGTCAGCGCATAGCAGACCGCAAGACAGACAAGCAGCGGCGGCATCAGCCGCCAGAAGCGGCGCAGGTAGAATCCGCCCAGGTCGATCCGGCCGTGGCGATCCCATTCGCGGGTCAGCAGCGTGGTGATCAGGAAGCCGGACAGGAAGAAGAAGATCGTCACACCGAAGCCGCCGGGGATCAGCTTCGACACACCGGCATGGGCCAGAAAGACGATGCCGATGGAAAGCGCACGGATGCCGTCAAGGCTGGGGATGGCGTCTTTCTGGTCGGGCAGAGCCAGCAACTTCATCTTCCGGTCCTTCCATGACCAGCCACATGCCCCCGCACAACCAACGGTTAGCGGACAATCGCGGCTGAATTCGGGAATTTCACGCGTTGATTGTGACAACAATATGCGTTGTCAAACCATACGGGAGAAGCTTTTCGCGGTGATCATTCGACGATCGGGGCGGGGAATCGAATGGTCACTCCACCCCGCGCAAAACCTGCGCGGGGCGGGCGGCAAGCGGGCGCAGGGCAAAGGCCAGTCCGGCCACAACCGTGGCAGCAATGCCGCCAAGGATGATTGCAGCGGCATTGCCCGGCGCAAAGACATAGGCGGTATCCATCACGAAGCGCGATACGGCAAAGGCCCCCGCCGCCCCGGCGATCACAGCGACCACCCCCGCCGCCGCGCCAAGCAGGGCCGATCGCAATGCAAAGGACGCAAGAATGCGTCCCCGCGTTGCCCCGAGCGTCTTTAGCACTGCGGCTTCATAGACCCGCGCCGGTTCGCCCGCCGCCGCCGCCCCGATCAGCACGACAAAGCCTGTCAGCAGCGTCGCCCCCGCCGCCCAGCGGATCGCGGATGCGATCGCCGCCAGCGCCTCTGTCACCCGGTCGATGGCGTCGCGCACCCGTATCGCGGTGACATTCGGCATGGCACCCGCCACGTCGCGCAGGATCTGCGCTTCGGCCTGCGGTTCGGCATAGACCGTGGAAATCCAGCTGTGCGGCGCACCGGCAAGGGCATCCGGACTCATCATCATCACAAAACCCATACCCGCAGTGGAAAAATCCACCTCTCGCAGGCTGGTGATCTTTGCTTCGATATCGCGGCCCAGCACATTCACCGTGATGCTGTCGCCAAGCTTCAGCCCCAGTTCGGCAGCTTCCTCTGCTGCGAAGGACAGTTCCGGCGGCCCCGCATGGCCCGGTTTCCAGAACGCCCCGGCGGTGATTTTCGTGCCCTCTGGCAGCGCATCGGCATAGGTCACACCCCGGTCGCCGCGCAGCACCCAATGCTCTCCTGCCACCTCGCTGGCATCACGACCGTTGATCCGGGTAAGGATGCCGCGCAGCATCGGCGCGGCCTCTACCTTGCTGACGGCGGGATCAGTGTTGACCCGGTCTCGAAAGGCTTCGATCTGGTCAGGCTGAATGTCGACGAAGAAGTAACTTGGGGCCACCTCCGGCAGGTCGCGGGCAATGGCGGACCGCAGGTTGGCGTCGATCTGCCCTACCGCCGCCAGGACCGACAAGCCCAGACCCAGCGACAGCACCACCGCCTGTGCGTCGGCACGGGGGCCACCGACTGCCCCCAAGGCCAGCCGCAGCGCGACACGTCCGCGCGCAAAGCGCCCCTGCGCCGCACGTCGCGCCAGCGCGCGCACCGCCACCGCTGCCAGCGTCAGCAGTACCAACGCCCCTGCGATACCGCCCGCCGTTCCCAAGGCCAGACCGGGCACACCGGAAAACGCCACCGCCGCCGCCAGCAGAAGCGCCAGCAGCGCAGCGGTCACCAAAATGAGCCGCACATTAGGTCTGCCTGCCGCTGCGACCGAAGCCTCTCGGTACAGTTCAGCCGCCCGCACACGCGCCGCGCGCGCCAGCGGCCACAGCGTAAAGATCAGCGCCGTCAGCAGCCCGTAAAGCGCTGCCTCCAGCAGCGGGCCTGTATAAAACCGGAAATCGGCGGGCAGCGGCAAACGTTCGGCCAACAACGGCCCGAACAGCACCGGCACACCCGCGCCAAGCGCCAGACCCAGCGCGATGCCAAGCAGGGTCAGCCCCCCCACCTGCATGAGATAGACGGCAAAGACCGTCCGCGCTTCTGCCCCCAGCGTCTTCAGTGTGGCGATCACCGCGATTTTTCGCGCCAGATAGGCCCGAACCGCGGCAGAAACGCCAACCCCGCCCACCGCCAGACCGGCAAGCCCGACCAGCACAAGAAACGACCCCAGCCGTTCGATGAACCGTGTTGCCCCCGGCGCACCGTTGCGACGGTCGTCCCAGTCAAGCCCGGTTTTTTCAAAGCGCCGTTTCGCCTCTGCTTCCAGGGCGGACAGATCCGCACCAGCAGGCAGGCGCATCCGCACCGCGCTTTCAAACAGCGTCCCCGGTTCCAGCAGGCCGGAGTTCGCCAGCGCGGGCGTGGCAACAATTGTTCGCGGGCCAAGCGCGAAGCCGCCAGTGGCGCTGTCGGGTTCGCGCATCAGCCGCGCGCTGACAACAAAATCCTGTGTGCCGAGCCTGAATTGCGAACCGGGGATCAACCCCAACCGATCCATCAGGACACCATCCATCACTGCGCCCGGCAGGCCGCCCGACCCCGCCAGCGCCTGCTCCATCGGCATCGGCGGGTCCAGCACCGCCTCACCCAGCAGCGGATAGGCACCATCAACCGCCTTCACCTGCGTCAGGCCGCGTTCGGCGGCATCGCCCTCCCCCACCACGACCATGGAGCGGAAATCAACGATCTCGGACACGGCGGTCGAGATGCTTTCGATCCAGGCGCGTTCATCTTCAGACGCAAGGCGATAGGAAAATTCCGTCCGTGCATCGCCGCCCAGCAGCACCGCACCCTGTTCGGCAAGACCGGTGCGGATCGATTCCCGGACCGTGCCGACAGCCGCAATCGCGCCGACGCCAAGCGCCAGACACGCAAGGAAAATCCGGAATCCGGTCAACCCGCCGCGCAGTTCACGCCGGGCGATACGCCATGCCAGCGCGAGCGTTTTCATTCTGCGGCCCGCCTCGCGCGGTCTTCACCCGCGATCAGACCATCGGCCAGCCGTACAACCCTGTCGCACCGTTCTGCCAGTTCCGGCGCATGCGTCACCAGCACCAGTGTCGCGCCATGGCGGTCGCGCAGACCAAACAGCATATCCATGATTGCCGCGCCGTTGGCACCATCCAGATTCCCGGTTGGTTCATCCGCCAGCAGGATCGCAGGCCGCCCGACGGCAGCACGCGCCAGGGCGACGCGCTGCTGTTCGCCGCCCGAAAGCTGCGCGGGATAGTGACCTTCGCGCTTTCCAAGCCCCACGGCCCCCAGTTCATCCCGTGCCCGTTCAAAAGCGTCGCCCACGCCCGCCAGTTCCAGCGGCAGGGCCACATTTTCCAGCGCCGTCATTGTCGGAATCAGGTGGAAGGATTGAAACACCACCCCCATATTCAGGCGGCGGAAGCGGGCCAGCGCGTCTTCGTTCATCGCGGTCAGATCCTGACCCAGTGCCAGAACCTGCCCGCCGGTCGCACGTTCAAGCCCGCCCATGAGCATGAGGAGTGAAGATTTGCCCGATCCAGAAGGCCCGACCAGCCCCAGCGTCTCGCCCCGCGCTACTTCAAGCGTGATGCCCCGCAGGATTTCCACCGGGCTGGAATTGGCCGCAAGCACCAGCCTTGCGTCGCGCAGTTCAAGAACCGTGTCTGTCATGGAATCTTTCGCCCGCCTGTCCCTGCCTTTTCTCCGATATGGTGCTACGGGCGGTCTGCGCAACCTGTTTGGCGCAATTGTCCTCACGTTGACGGCAACTCTTCCCGCCGTTGCCGAACCTGTCACCATTGCCGCACTGGGCGACAGCCTGACACAGGGCTATGGCCTTCCTGTCGAGGAAGGCTTCGTTCCGCAATTGCAGGCGTGGTTGACAGAACGGGGTGCGGACGTTTCGGTGCTGAATGCAGGCGTGTCGGGCGATACCACTGCAGGCGGCCTTTCCCGTGCCGACTGGACGATGACCGAAGATGTCGATGCGCTGATCGTCAACCTTGGCGGCAATGACCTTTTGCGCGGCATCGAACCGAGGGCAAGCCGCGCCAACCTGACCGGCATTCTGGAAAAGGCCAAGACAAAAGGTCTGCCCGTGCTGCTGATCGGCCTGCCCGGACCCGGCAATTTCGGGCCGGATTACAAGGCGGAATTCGACGCGATCTATCCCGAACTTTCGGCCGCATATGATACGCTGCTTCTGCCCAATTACTTTGCGGTTCTGGCTGCTGCCGACACCGGGATGCCAGACCCGGCATTGATGCAGGCCGACGGTATCCATCCCAATGCGGAAGGGGTGCGCCGTCTGGTCGATGCCGTCGGGCCACAAGTGATGGAACTGGTTGCCCGCGTAGAAAAGTGACGCAGGCTTTCGTCGTGCTATTCCGTCACTTTCGGCGCGTCGGGATTGATGAACTCCGCCTCGATCAGGATCGTCACGTCATCCCCCACGCCCAAGGTCGTGCCCGGGGCGGGTATTCCATAGCTGATCCCGAAATCTGACCGTTTCAACACGCCCCGTGCCGAAAATCCTATCCGTGCGCCGGCATCCATCGGATGCCCGGCGTATCCGCCGTTGAACACCACGTCCAGAGCCACCGGCTTGGTCATACCATGCAGGGTCAGGTCGCCGGTGACTTCGGCGGTCTTCTCCCCTGTCAGCTTGATCGCAGTGCTCTTGTAGGTCATCTGCGGATAGGTCGCGGCATCCAGAAAATCCGCCCCGGCGATCATGGCGTTGAAGTCGAAGCGGGGATCCGGGTACAGCGTTTCGACCGAGCCGGCATCGACCGTGGCTTCCAGCACCATGCTTTCCGGTGCATCCGGGTCGAAGGCCAGTGCGGCGTCGAATGTCTTGAAAAAGGCCGTGTAGTTGGAAAAGCCCACATGGTTGACCTGGAAAATCAGCCGGCCGTGGGCGAGGTCGAGCTTGTAGTCGCCTGCCGGGGCGGGATCGCTGCTGGTCGCCTGTGCCCAGGCTGTCCCGGCAAGGGCGACACTCAACACGGCGGCACAGAATGTGCGGAACATCGGCGTCTCCATCACTTAGGTCATTGACTAATTATTATCGCCCGCATCAGCACCACGTCAACAGGCGATACGCTCTGGAACTTTTGCGCCTTCCGCGCGATGTTGTGGCAAATTCCGGATATCATCATGCCCAAAGCTGAACAGATCGCAGCGCTTGACGCCCTTCGCCATGCCCTTGGTCCCGCACATGTGCTGACCGGTACCGATGCGGCACCATATGGGCAGGAATGGACAAGGAAATACCACTGGCATCCGCTGGCCGTGCTGCGCCCCGGCTCTACCGCCGAGGTTTCGCTGGCGATGAAGATTGCCGCCAAGGCAGGTGTGCCGGTTGTGCCGGTCAGCGGCCGTACCGGGCTGAACGGCGGTACCCATGCCGAAGGCACGCTGATGCTGTCGCTGGCGCGGATGAACCGCATCCGCGGCATCAACCCCGCCACCCGCACCGCCGTGACGGAGGCGGGCGTGATCCTGTCATCGTTGCACGACGCGGCGGCGAAACAGGATCTGTTCTTTCCGCTGTGGTTCGGGGCGCGCGGATCGGCGATGATCGGCGGCGTTCTTTCGACCAATGCCGGCGGGTCCAACGTGCTGCGGTATGGGTCCACCCGCGCGCTGTGTCTGGGGATGGAGGTTGTTCTGGCCGATGGCCGGGTAATGAACCTGCAAAGCGCTTTGCACAAGGACAACACCGGCTATGCGCTGAAAGACCTGTTCATCGGCGCGGAAGGCACGCTTGGCATCATCACCGCAGCCACGCTGAAACTGGTGCCGCTGCCCGCCGCCCGTGCCACTGCCACGCTGGCCCTGCGCAGCCTGCCGGATGCCCTTTCCCTGCTGAACCGGCTGCAACAGGCAACCGGTGGCACGGTCGAGGCGTTCGAATATATGCCCCGCGCCTATATGGAGCAGCTTTCCCGCCAGTTGCCGGAACTGCGTCAGCCCTTCGACCGCATCCATGATGTGACGATCCTTGTCGAACTGGGTGCGACCGCCCCGCGTGACACGGAAACCGGCCCCGACGGGACCGTCCCGCTGGTCGCATTGCTGGAGGATACGCTGGCCACACTGATGGACGAAGGTGCGCTGGCCGATGCCGTCATCGCCCGATCCGACGCGCAGCGGATGGAAATGTGGAAACGCCGTGAAGCGGCGGCGGAGCTGACCCTGACGCGCCTGCCGCTGGTCGATACCGACATCGCCCTGCCGCTGGACAGGGTCGCCGATTTCCTGATCCGCATCGAAAACCGCCTTGCGACGCTGGACCCGCAGGCAGACAGTCTTTGGGTGGGTCATCTGGGCGATGGCAACCTGCATTATACCGTCTATCCCAGCCGCGACGATCCCGCGCATGAAGACGCGATCCGCGAGGCGGTCGAGGATGTGGTGGCGGAATTGCACGGGTCATTCTCCGCAGAGCATGGCATCGGCATTTCCAAACGCGGCACGATGGCGCGCCGCAAGGACCCGGTCGCGCTGGATGTGATGCATGCGATCAAGATGGCGCTCGATCCGCAGAACCTGCTCAATCCGGGGAAGGTGCTGCCCTGAAATGATGCGCGGCCTGTCCAGTTCAACCGAGGCTGCGGTGCAACCCTTGCTGACCGTCTGGGCCGATCCTGCGCTGCGCACCGCCGCCGCGATGATGCTGCTTCTGGGCGGTGTTGTCTGTACGCTCGGGCCTTATGTGTCCGTCCTCGCTGTGGATCATTTCGGCCTTGGCGATATCGGCTATGCAGCGCTGATGGTGGTGTCCACTCTGCTGTCGGTGACGACATCGGTGTTTGTGGGTATTCGTTCAGATCAGACATCCCGTCGCAAGGTTTTTGCGGTCTGGTCCGCCGCGCTGGTAACGGCAGCCATGGCGATCATGACGTTATTACCCGTCAAGGGCGGATTCCTGCTGGCGCACGGGCTGCTTTTGCCGCTGTCATCTGCGCTTTTCGGGCAGCTTTTCGCCTTGTCCCGGCAGGCATCCACTGCATATCCCGTGGCGCTGGGCGATGGCATCATGGCCGTGGTCCGCGCGCTTTTTGCCCTGCCGTTCGTGGTGATCCTGCCGCTTTGGGCGGTGGCCTTTGCACGGGGCGCCGCGGTGCTGTCGATCTATCCGGTCTGTCTGGTGCTTTCGGCCCTGATGCTTGTCCTGACACTTCGGCACTGGCCAGCGGACGGCAATGCCTTGTGGAAGGACCAGCCCTCTGGCCTGTCTCTGCGCCGGGCACTGGCCGAACTTGCGCGCCCGGCGATCACCGGGCGCATAATGGCGCTGGGCGGGGTCATCGCGGCGGCGACCGTCTATATGGTCATCGTCGGGCTGGTGCTGGTGCCTGCCGTGGGGCGTGGCCCGCAGGATGTAGCGCTGTATGTCGGGCTTGTCGCGGGGCTGGAAGTGCCGTTCATGCTGACCCTTCCCGCGCTGCTGCGTCACCTGCCGCGTCCGCCGGTGATCCTGGCAGGCACGGCGATCTATGCGCTGCACGTGGCGCTGCTGCCGGTCCTGGCCGGATCGCCGTTTGTCTGGTTGCTGGTGCTGCCTGCGGCGATCGGTGGCGCGATCACGCTGACCCTGCCCATTGCCTATCTGCAAGACCTTCTTGCCGATCGTCCCGGCACGGGAGCTTCGCTGATGGCGCTGCAACGGCTGGCCGGGGATGTGCTGGCTGCCCTGTGCTTTACACTGGGGACCGTAGTCGCGGGTTATGGGCTGGTAGCTTTGATTGCGACGGTCGCGTCGCTGATCGGGGCTGGGCTTCTGGTCTGGGCGGATCGGCGCGTCTAGCCAAAGAATCCCGGTCCCGCCTCGGCCAGCAACTGCCGCGCCAGCGTGTCGCCCAGCGCGGCACCATCCGCCGCCAGACCGTCGATTTCGCCTGCCACGCGGGCAGAGCCATCCGGGCGCAGCAATTCGCCCCTCAGCCGCAGCCGGTCCCCGGCCAACTCCGCAAGTCCGGCAATCGGCGTGTTGCACGACCCGTCGAGCCGCAGCAGGAACGCCCGTTCCGCCGCCAGCCGCAGCCCGGTCGGCGCATCGTGGATCGCGGCGAGCAATCCCGCCACCCGGTCATCACCTGCGCGGCGCTCCACCCCGATCGCACCTTGCGCCACGGCAGGCAGCATCTCCTCCACCGAAATCGGCGAACGCGCGACATGGCCGATGCCTAGCCGGTTCAGCCCGGCCATCGCCAGAAAGGTGGCTGCGGCCACGCCTTCCTCCAGCTTGCGCATCCTTGTCTGCACATTGCCGCGAAACTCCACCAGCCCCAGGTCGGGCCGCCGGTGCGTCAGTTGTGCACGACGACGCAGCGACGACGATCCCACAACCGCCCCCGAAGGCAGATCGGCAAGGCTGCCAAACCCCGGCGACACAAAGGCATCCCTCACATCCTCGCGCGGCAGGAAACAGCCCAGCACCAGACCGTCCGGCTGCAACGTCGGCATGTCCTTCATTGAATGCACGGCGATGTCGATACCGCCTGACAGCAGCGCCTCCTCGATCTCGCGCGTGAACAGGCCCTTGCCGCCGATATCCTTCAGCGCCCTGTCCTGAATCTGATCACCGGTCACCTTGATGACCACGATCCGGAATGCTGCTTCCGGCAGGTCATGCGCCGCCATCAGCCGGTCGCGGGTTTCATGGGCCTGTGCCAGCGCCAGCGGCGATCCGCGCGTGCCGATCCGAAGCGGGCGTTCGGGCTTGGGGTGATCCTGTGACATGGCCCATCCCTACCCGTGGCAAATCCGCCTGACAATCGGGCATGTATTGACAAGCCGTCGCAGCCGCGTGAGGCAGTCGCAAGCCCGGAGGCATCTCATGACCGACAAAACCATCTTGCGCGCCCTTAGGGGAGAGGTTCTGGCCACCCCGCCGATCTGGATGATGCGGCAGGCGGGGCGGTACCTGCCCGAATACCGTGCCACCCGCGCGCAGGCGGGGGATTTCCTGTCGCTCTGCTACAATTCCGAGCTGGCGGCAGAGGTGACCTTGCAGCCGATCCGCCGCTTCGGCTTTGACGCGGCGATCCTGTTTGCCGACATCCTGCTGTTGCCTCAGGCACTGGGGGCCGATCTGTGGTTTGAAACCGGCGAGGGTCCGCGGCTGTCCACCATCACCGATATGGCTGGGGTGCGGGCGCTGAAACCTGTAGAGGACATTCATGAAACGCTGTCGCCCATCTATGAAACCGTTCGCATCCTGTCGCGAGAACTGCCCCGCGAAACCACGCTGATCGGCTTTGCCGGGGCGCCCTGGACGGTGGCCACCTATATGATCGCCGGTCGCGGCACGCCCGATCAGGCCCCGGCGCACCGGCTGAAAGAGATTGACCGGGAGGCGTTTTCGGCGCTGATCGACCGCATCTCTGAGGCCACCATTGAATACCTGTCGACGCAGGTGCAGGCGGGGGCAGAGGTGGTGAAGCTGTTTGATAGCTGGGCGGGCAGCCTGAAGGGGCAGGATTTTACCGATTTCGCCGTCGCTCCCGCCGCCCGGATCATTGCGGCGCTGAAAGCCCGCCACCCCGGCCTGCCCGTCATCGCCTTCCCGCGTGAGGCGGGTCAGGGTTACATCGGTTTCGCCAAGGCCACCGGCGCGGATTGCGTGGCGCTCGACAATTCCGTCAGCGCCGAATGGGCGGCAGAACATGTGCAGCGCGACGGCTGCGTGCAGGGCAACCTTGCGCCGGGGCATATGGTGACGGGTGGTGCGGCTTTGGTGGATGAAACCCGCCGCATCGTCCGCGCCTTTTCCCGCGGGCCGCATATCTTCAACCTCGGCCACGGCATCACGCCGGACGCCAGCCCCGACAATGTGGCGCGGATGGTGGAGGCGGTGCGGGGGGCGGTTGACCCATAGCTTTCTTCCGGTCTTATAGGAAATTATGTGGCTTTATACATCATTCACGCTATAAAGCCGTAACTTCCCTAGAGATGCCCCGATGGACCCCGTTCGCAACCCCTTTGCCCCCGGCGCGGGATCACAGCCACCCGAACTCGCTGGCCGTGACCGGATCATTGAAGAGGCCGGCACCGCCCTGCAACGGGTGCTGACCGGGCGGCACGCGCGGGCACAGATTCTGCTGGGCCTGCGCGGGGTGGGCAAGACCGTGCTGCTGAACAAGATCGAGCAGGAGGCGGAGCGTTTCGGGCATCTGACATCGCTGATCGAGGCACCGGAGGGCCGCACGCTGGCCGACCTGCTGTTCCCCAAGGTGCATCAGGTGCTGCGCCGCCTGTCGCTGGCGGAAAGCGCAAAGGCCACCACCCACGCCGCCTTTCGTGCGCTGCGGGCCTTTGCCAGCGCCTTCAAGCTGAAGGTGGGGGAATTCGGCATCAGCGTCGATGCCGAACCGGGCGTCGCCGACAGCGGCGATCTGGAAAACGACCTTGCGGACCTGTTCGTGCGCACAGGAGAGGCCGCAAAGGCCGCCGGGCGCGGCTGGGTGCTGCTGATAGACGAGGTTCAGTACCTGACGGAGGGAGAGATCGCCGCCCTGATCGTCGCCCTGCACAAGACCAGCCAGAAAAACCTGCCGGTGCTGTTCTTTGGCGCAGGCCTGCCGCAGGTCGCGGCGCTTTCGGGAGAGGCGAAATCCTATGCCGAACGGCTGTTCACTTTTCCGACCGTGGGCGCGCTGGATGCCGAAGCCGCCCGCAACGCGCTGCGCCGCCCGATCATGGACGAGGGCGAGACGATCACCGAAGACGCGCTGGGCGCGATTATCGCGGAAACGCGCGGCTATCCCTATTACCTTCAGGAATGGGGCTATCAGGCGTGGAATGCCGCCGAGCAGTCGCCTATCGATCTGGAGGATGCGAAAACCGCCAGCCGGGCCGCGCTGACCCGGCTGGACGAAGGCTTCTTCCGCGTGCGGTTCGAACGGCTGACACCCAAGGAACGCGACTATGTGATCGCCATGGCGCGGCTGGGCACTGGCCCCTATCGTTCGGCGGATGTGGCCGACGCGATGGGCGATAAGATCACGGCCCTTGCCCCGCGCCGGGCCAGCATCATCGCCAAGGGCATGATCTACAGCCCCGGCCACGGCGACATCGCCTTTACCGTGCCGATGTTCGAGGATTACCTTGCCCGCAACTGGATGTGACCGATGCTGCGCTTTCTGATCCTGCTGATGCTTGTCCCGCTGCCTGCAATGGCGAAAACCAAGGCCTGCCTGACCTCCGTCAACGGGGCCGAAGTCGCGCTGGCCTATGACACGGCGGAACCGGTGTTTCGCGACAATCTCAGCTATCGCGACTGGCTGCTGGGCGGCTTTGGCAAGATCACCTGCCCCGGCTATGTCACGCTGCGCCACCTGACGCCGGAACAGGACGATGAAACCCGCGCGGTGTTCTGCCTGAACTACGACCGGGAGGCGAAAACCTATACCGGCCTGTCGCTGGGCCAGCGCGATGCTTACCTGACCTGCCGAAAGCCCACGAAAACCCTGTGCGAACGAGTCAACGAAAACGCCGAAACCGCGCTGGCGCTGGGGCGGCTGGGCAATGCCGTCGCCACCGGGGCCACCGATGCCGCGATTGCGGCGGGTGTATCGGTGCTGACCGACAAGCCCTCCGGTGCCGTGATCCTGGAAGGCGAACGCGGCTTTCTGGAACGCGCCGTCGGGGCCATCGGGCAAACCGCCGTAACGGTGCTGACCGCGCCGGAGCAACTGACGGCCTCGGCGGTATCGCTGGTGGTGGTGGGTGGCGCGGTTTATGTGTGCGGGGGGTAGGGGTAACTGTCGGCACGCAGCGCCACTTTCTCAAGATACCCCGACATGGATGGCTCTCACTCATCCCC
>JBOFCO010000171.1:0-4633 GCA_051646105.1 Paracoccaceae bacterium | reverse complement strand
ACGCAGTTTGCCACATCGCAGGATTCGATCACCGTTCAATCCTATCTGCAATCGCGCGACGCGATGCTGCGGCTGGATGCCGATCATGGGTTCAAGGCGCATTTCAGTCAGCCGCAGATGGATGCGCTGCAGCGTCTTGCCCCCGGCGCGTCGAATGAAGATGCCTACAAGCTTTACCGCCGCAACGTGAAGATCGCCTTTGATCCCACCGAAGGCATCATCAAGATGGAGGTGATTGCCGCCGATCCCGAAACCAGCGCCGCCTTTTCCCGCGCGCTTATTTCCTATGCCGAGGAACAGGTCGATCACCTGACCCAGCGCCTGCGAGAGGACCAGATGAAAGGCGCGCGCGACAGCTATGAGGATGCCGAGGCCAAGATGCTGGCGGCACAGGGGCGCGTGTTGTCGCTTCAGGAACAGCTGGGTGTGCTGGACGTGGCCACGGAATCCAGCGTGGTGATGAGCCAGGTTGCGAACTTTGAAACCCAGGTGCGCGAGAAGCAGCTGCAACTGGATCAGTTGCTGGCCAATCCCGCCCCCAACCAGGCCCGGGTCGAAGGGGTGCGTGGCGATATCGCCCGTCTTCAGGCCACCATTGCCGATCTGCGCGCCAGCCTGACCGAAAGCGGCGCAGAAACCACATCTCTCGCCGCGATCTCGGGTGAATTGCGCGTGGCGGAAAGCGATCTGGAAACGCGGCAGATGCTGCTGGCGGAATCGCTGAAACAGATGGAAACCGCACGGATCGAGGCCAACAAGCAGGTCCGTTACCTGTCGCTGGGCGTATCGCCCACCCCGCCCGATGAACCCACCTATCCGCGCGCCTTCGAAAATACGCTCTTGGCGCTGTTCATCTTTGCGGGCATTTACCTGATGCTGTCGCTGACCGCGGCAATCCTGCGCGAACAGGTTTCTGCCTGAGGGGAACGATGATGATGGATGTGACGATCGGCGGGCTGACCGTCGGCAATGACCGGCCCCTGACCGTGATCGCCGGGCCATGCCAGCTGGAAAACCTTGACCATGCGCAGATGATCGCGGGCACCATGGCAGAAGCCTGTCGTGCGGTCGGGGCGCAGTACATCTTCAAGGCCAGCTATGACAAGGCCAACCGCACCAGCCTGAAAGGCAAACGCGGGCTTGGAATCGACGCGGGGCTGAAGGTGCTGGAAGCGGTGCGCGCCACGGGCCTGCCGGTGCTGACGGATATTCACGATGCCGAACAGGCGCGGGTTGCCGCGCAGGTCGTCGATGTGATCCAGATCCCCGCCTTTCTGTGCCGCCAGACCGACCTGCTGCTGGCGGCCGGTGAAACCGGCGCGGTCGTCAACATCAAGAAGGGTCAGTTTCTGGCGCCCTGGGACATGGCGAATGTCGCAGACAAGGTGGCCAGCACGGGCAATTCCCGCATTCTGCTGACCGAACGTGGCGCGAGCTTCGGCTACAACGCGCTGGTGGCCGACATGCGGTCCTTCCCGATCATGGCGCAGACGGGCTATCCCGTGATCATGGATGCCACCCATTCCGTGCAGGCCCCGGGTGGGCAGGGCGGTTCGTCGGGCGGTGACCGCCGTTTCGCCCCTGCCATGGCGCGGGCCGCCGTCAGCCTTGGCATCGCGGGGGTGTTCATCGAAACGCACGAAGCCCCCGACACTGCCCCGTCGGACGGACCGAATATGGTGCGTCTTGCCGACATGCCGAAACTTGTCGAAACGCTGATGGCGCTTGACCGCATCGCCAAGGCCGATCCCGTCCGCCTCTGACCTGCGTTTCAGGTTTCATTTTCTGTCCGCAAATATCCCGGAGGTACGGGGGCGACGCTCCGATCCGTTGAATGGTCCGGCCACAGCAGATCATGGCAGCGGGTGCGTCCGGTACAGCGTGACCTTAAGCCCGCCATGCGCGACCGGTGGACCGGGGGGCAGAAAGGGCAGGCCGGTGGCCCGCGCCAATCCTGCTTCGGTCGTAATGATGCCGATGCGCCAGCCGGAAAAGCGTTCGCGCAGCACCCGCCCAAATGTATCGTGCAGTGCATAAAGCGGCTTCTTGTCGCCTATCCTTGCACCATAGGGCGGGTTGACGATGACCAGCCCCGGCGGCCCCGGCGGCGGGGATATATCGCTGACCGGGGCATGGCGAAAGCCGGTCAGCGCCGACACGCCCGCCCGCGCGGCATTGTCGGTGGCCATGCGCACTGCACCCGTGTCGCGATCGCTGCCGAAAAAGCGCACGTCTCCCCCTACATCGGGGACATTTCCGCGCATCGCAGCCCAGGCGCCCGCATCGAATGTGGCAAGCTGCTCAAAGGCAAAACTGCGTGACCGGCCCGGGTTCAGCCCTGCCGCGATTTCCGCCGCCTCGATCACAAAGGTGCCCGATCCGCACATCGGATCCATCACCGGTTCGGTCCCGCTGAATCCGCATTCGCGCAGGAACATTGCCGCCATCGTCTCGCGCATCGGGGCCTTGCCCACGCCCAGCTTGTGCCCGCGCTTGTGCAATCCTTCGCCCGATGTGTCGACGCTGATGGTGCAAAGATCGTCTTCGATGCGAACCTTGAGCGCCAGTTCTGCCGCCGGTTCGATCCTTGCGCCAAACTCCTCGGCCAGTGCAGTCTCGATCCGCTGGGCGGCAGCCCCCGCATGATAGATGCGAGATGCCCGGCAGGTCACCTCGACCTTGACGGATGCATTGGGACGAAGCACCGTGCCCCACGGAAATTTCCGTGCCCGCTTGTCCAATTGCGCAAGGTGCATCGCACGGAAACTGCCGATCCGCGCCAGAACCCTTCCCGGCCCCCGTAATTCCAGATTGGCGCGCCAGACATCGGGCCATCCGCCCGTGATTGTCACCCCGCCCGGAACCACCGACGCACCGGAGAAGCCCTTTTCTTGCGCTTCGGCGCAAACCGAACCCTCTTGGCCAGGTGTGGCGACCAGAAAGATATCGAAGGTGTCCATGGGCTCCATCGGCCCTGTCTATCGTGGAAGGCTCGGCTGTGCGAGGGGGCGAAAGTATGTATGTAACTTACAAAATATCATTGCATTTGGCGGCAGAAATGTAATCTTCTTACATATCAAATCAGGAGCAGAACATGATCGAACATCTCGGTGGCGAGGGCATGGGGGCCGCCCGCAGCACGATGCCATTGTCGCCTGCCGTACGGGCGGGCGATTTCGTCTATGTCTCGGGTCAGGTGCCGACAGACGCAAAGGGCGAAGTGATCTGGGGCAATGTCGAAACCCAGACCCGTGCGGTGATGGACAAGCTGAAAGCCGTTTTGGCGGAAACGGATTGCACCCTTGCGGATGTGGTCAAGACGACCGTCTATCTTGCCGATGCCCGGGAGTTTGTCGGTTTCAACGGCGCTTATTCCAGCTATTTCGAACCGGGAAAGCGCCCGGCCCGCACCACCGTTCAGGCCCCCCTGATGATCGACATCAAGGTGGAGATCGACGCCGTCGCCTATTGCCCGCGCAAACCCTGATGTTGCCCCGGATCGAAACCCCCGCCGTTCTGATCGATACGGATATCGCCCTGCGCAACATCGCCGCTGCGCAGGCGCGGTTTGATGCTGCGGGCGTAACGCTCCGCCCCCATATCAAGACGCATAAGCTGGTCCGGTTCGCGCAGGAACAGATTGCGGCGGGGGCCGTCGGTATAACCTGCCAGAAAACGACGGAGGCCGAACCCTTTGCACGTGCAGGGATCGGCGACATCCTGATTACCTACAATATCATTGGTGCCGAAAAGCTGACGCGGCTGCGGTCGCTTGCGCAGATGGCGCGGGTTTCGGTCGTCGCCGACAATCCGGTTGTCGTGCAGGGTCTGGCGGCAGCCTTTGCCGATGTTCCCGTGCCACTTCGCGTGCTGGTGGAATGCGATACGGGGCTGCATCGATGTGGTGTCGCCACGCCCGATGATGCCGTGGCGCTTGCCCGTCGCATCGCGGAAAGCCCCGGCCTGCAGTTCGGCGGGCTGATGACCTATCCTGCGCCCGGCAGCCATGCGGCCGTGGAAGCCTTCATGACCCAGGCGCGGGCGGGCTGCATGGCGGTGATCGGTCATTGTGAAACGATCAGTTCCGGCGGGACGCCTTCGATGGCCGATTTCCCTGCGCAGTCCATCGTCACCGAATACCGCCCCGGCACCTATATCTATAACGACCGCTCGCTGTTGGTGCGCGGGGCCTGCACCCTTGCCGATTGTGCATTGGTGGTGCTGACCACCGTCGTCAGCCGCCCATCGGAAAACCGGGCGATCCTTGATGCCGGGTCAAAGGTGCTGAGTTCGGATCTGCTGGGCATGACCGGCTATGGCCTGTTGCGGGACTATCCGCAGGCAGTCATCACCGGGTTGTCCGAAGAACATGGCCATGTTGACCTGTCGGCCTGCGCCAGAAAGCCGAATGTCGGGGAAGTGGTTGCGGTCGTGCCGAACCATGCCTGTGTGGTCAGCAACCTGTTCGATTTTGTGCATCTTGCCGGGGCAGGGGGCATCGAAAAGGTGGCGGTCGATGCGCGTGGCATGGTGCTTTGAGCGGAAACCGCAGACCGGCCTTCGAACGGCAACAAGCACCGGAAGGCGGAAGCGATTGAGCTGCGGGTCCCTTCTAGGACATCTCTGGCTGCTG
>JBOFCO010000176.1:0-7473 GCA_051646105.1 Paracoccaceae bacterium | reverse complement strand
CGGCGCGACCACATGGCCCGCTTGACCTTGGCCTTGCCCTTCAGCGTGTCCAGCGCCTTGGTCACGACATCGGGTGTGGAAAGCTGGCGCATGCCGTTTTCGGTGGCCTTGTAGGTCGGAACCCGCAGCGTCATCTTGTCCTTCTCGAACGAGATCACGAACAGCTCCAGGTGCAGACCCGCGATTTCCTGTTCCTCGATCGAGATGATCCGGCCCACGCCATGCGCAGGATAGACCACGAAGTCATTCGGGCGGAAATCGGATTTCTTGGTTTTCGTCATCGGGTTCGCTTCCTCGCTCTGACCGTTCCGGCGACAAGAAACCCCTGCCGGGCCAGTCTGGCACCGGAGCATGGGGTAAATTGGCACTGAAAATTTGCCGCCGGGTCTTTGTCACCGGCGGAAAGGGCGGTCATCATGAAATTTGTAACAGGAATATACATAGCAGAAAAAACGCGCGAATCAAAGCGCCGCAACGCAATGTCGGGAATGCTCAAGCAATTGTGGGCGGTTACGTCACGTGCCGCACCAACCTGGCACGACACCGATGCTGCATTTGCAGCGAATCGTATTGCACCAAGAGGCGATTCGCAGTGTCAGTCCGCCCGTTCGTCAGTCACCTTGCCCGGGCACTTCTGAAAAATACTTTTCCATCTTGCCGGATTCGCCGTCATGTTCCTTGGCATCGGGCAACGGATCGCGGCGCTGGGTGATGACAGGCCAGAGCACCGCATATTTCCGGTTGAACTCCACCCACTTTTCCATGTCCGGCTCGGTATCGGGGCGGATCGCATCGGCGGGACATTCCGGTTCACAGACGCCGCAGTCGATACATTCGTCCGGATGGATAACCAGTGTGTTCTCGCCCTCGTAAAAACAATCGACCGGACACACCTCGACACAGTCGGTGTATTTGCAGGCGATGCAGTTTTCGGTCACGACATAGGTCATCGGGGCGGTCCCATAGGCTCGGTCTGTCTGCTGTCAACTAGTCGGTTGCGCGGGATCAATCAAGCGCGGCCGGATCGGAAAGGTCAGCCTTGCGGGACTGTTCGTCTGACGAATGCGGATGTTCCACAGATGCGCTTTCGTCCGGAACGCTGTCACCGCCCGTAATGTCCAGATAGTGCGACGCGGCCTCTGATGCTGGTCCGCGTCGTGTGGGAAGCGCCACAATCCGCACAACCCGCACCCTTTCCGCCTGAACGAAAGTCAGCACATCACCCGCGCGCAGGCCGTGAGCGGACTTCAATACCTTAGCCCCGTTCACCCGCAGATGGCCGCCCGCAATCGCCGCACTGGCCAATGACCGCGTCTTGAAGAAGCGGCACTGGAACAACCACAGATCGGCACGCTGCCTGTCTAGAGCGACCACCTTCGGCGGCGTTCACTTGCGGTCGCGCAGCGCCATCAGCGCCTGAGCGAAGGGATTGTCCGGGTCGATCCGGTCTTCCTTGCGGGGTGGGCGTGCCTCATAGCTGCGTGGGTTGTCATCACGCGGACGCTGGCCCTTGCCATAAGGTTTACCCTGCGGCTTGCCACCCTTGCCCTGACCCCTGTCATCCTTGCCGCGCTCGCCCTTGCGATGATCCTCGCCGCGCTTGCCGCCCTCGAACCGCAGACGGTCGCCCTTGCGGTCATTGCTGCGGTCTGCGCGGGCAGCGGCATCGCCTGTCTCTGCCCCTTCGGGTTTCGGGCCGCGATGACCGGCTGCCCTGCCCCTGCCACCTTCACCGCGCGGCCCCCGGTCGTTCTGCCGATCACTCTGTCGATCCTGCTGCGGGCGCGGGCTGCGGCGCGGCGCCCAGACGAAGGTGTAGAAATGCTCCATCTCGGCAGGGACGGTGCCGTCACCGATCTCTCCGGATGCGGGGGCATCGGCAGAAACAGGTCCGGCATCCCCATCGGTTGAAGGTGGCGCATCGGCCGCCAATGCCGTTTCAACCATTGCCACAGGGTCGACGTGCGCTTCTGTGGAACCAGCCTCGGTGGAGACTGTCTCTTGCGCTTCGGCTTCGCCGGCGGTATCCACCGCCGGCTTCACTGCCTGCGCCTTGGGGCGTTCCCCCTTGTCGGCGCGATACCCAAGCCCGCCCATCAGGTCGGCGAACTGGTCCAGCGTCATGCCGGTGATCGACAGCATATCCGGCGTCGCCTCGAACCCCGCGCGGCTGTCCTTGGCCCGCAAAAGATCGGCCAGACGTTCCAGCATGTCGATACGGATCGCGCGGGCGCCCGCCGGGTGATAACCGGCGAGCGTATAATGATTGCGCGGGACTTCCGCGATGTTCGGGATCGTCACCAGACCCGGCGGCGGGCTTTCGGGAAACTCCGACAATCCGTTTGCCAGCGACCACAGCACAAGGCGCAACCGGGTTGGCGCCGGTTTCAACAGCAGGGGCAGAAAGATCGTATACTGGCCGAAGCGCAAACCATGCTTGCGTAACGCACCGCGCGAGTCCTGATCGAGCGCCTTTACATCCTCGGCCACCGCATCGCGGGGAAGGACCCCCATCCCCTCGACCATGCGGAAGGCAAAGCCGCGCGCAAGTCCGGTCAGCGTTTCGTCCCGTTGCAGCGCCAGAAGCGGCTCGAACTGGGCGGCCACCTTGCGGTCGATGAAGTGCTGCAACCGGCGGCGCACCTTTTCGGCCACGTCATGCCCGGCCTCCTCGTCCACGAAGGCCTCGACCTGCGGGCGCAGCGCATCAGGGCCCGCGACCAGCTTGCCCACGGCATTGCTGCCCCACATCAGCCCGCCCTGTTCGGTATAGTCGAATTCTGTATCGGGGGCGTTGTAGAACCGGTCCGCACGCAGGTGGAATTCCGGACGCAGCGCCTCATACGCAGCCTGACGCAAGGTCTTGCCCTCATCCGGGGTGGCGGTGCCGTCCTGACGGAAACGGAAACCTTCCAGTCGTCCGACGAATTCGCCCTCGACCATCACTTCGCCCTTGTCGTTCACCTCGGCCACAAGGCTCTCCTTCTGTTTCAACCGGCGCAACAGGACAGATGTCCGCCGGTCGACAAATCTTTGGGTCAGGGCGGCATGCAGCGCGTCCGACAGGCGATCTTCTACCGCGCGCGTCTCTCCCCGCCAATGGTTTTCATCGGCAACCCAACCCTTTCGTTGCGCGACATAGGTCCATGTGCGGATATAGGCCAGCCGTTTCGACAGCGTGTCGATATCTCCGTCGGTCAGGTCGATGCGCCGGATCTGGCCCGCAAGCCAGTCATCCGGCACCTTGCCGCCACCGCCGATGCCCCGTCCGCGCAGGAATTCGAAGATGCGCGACAGTAGCCCGGAATGTTCGGCCGGCGAAATTCCGCGAAAGTCGGGGATACGGCAGACATCCCACAGCAACCGCACCTGCGCGGGGCTGGACAGCCCGTCACCGACGCCGCCCGGCAGCGTCAGCATTCGCAGCGCCTGCACATCATCCGCTTCCCGGCCACGCTGAAGCCGTTCATGCTGCGGCGCCAACTCAAGGGACGCCGCCAGCCGTTCGACAGTGCCGAATTCCAGATCGGGATTGCGCCAATGCAGTTTTTCGATGGCCGCGAAACGGTGGTTTTCCAAAGCCTCGACCAGATCGGGCGACAGGGGGGATGCCTCCCCCGTCACGCCAAAAGTTCCGGGTTCGGTATGACGACCCGCACGCCCGGCGATCTGGCCCATTTCATGCGGGAACAGCGGGCGCATCCGCCGCCCGTCGAACTTTGCCAGCGCAGAAAAGGCGACGTGGTGAATATCAAGGTTCAGCCCCATGCCGATGGCATCGGTCGCCACCAGGAAATCGACCTCTCCGTCCTGATACAGCGCCACCTGGGCATTCCGGGTGCGGGGCGACAGCGCGCCCATGACAACCGCACACCCCCCCTTTTGCCGCCGGATCAGTTCGGCAATCGCATAGACATTGTCGACCGAAAAGCCGACGATGGCCGAACGCGGTGGCATGCGGCTGATCTTTTTCGACCCGGAATAGGTCAGCGTCGAAAACCGATCACGCCGCGCGAACTGAACGCCCGGAACCAGCGCCGCAATCGCGCCGCGCATGGCGCCGGAACCCATGAACATGGTTTCCACCAGCCCCCGTGCCCTGAGAAGCCGGTCGGTAAAGACGTGACCGCGCTCGGGGTCGCCGCAAAGCTGGATCTCGTCCACCGCCACGAAATCGGCTCCGATGGCGTCGGGCATCGCCTCGACCGTGCAGACCCAGTATTGCGCAGTGTCGGGAAGGATCCGCTCCTCTCCGGTCACCAGTGCCACGCAGGACGGGCCGCGCGCGGCGACGATGCGGTCGTAGACCTCTCGGGCCAGCAGACGCAGCGGCAGGCCGATGACGCCCGTCCGGTGTGCCAGCATCCGCTCTATCGCGTGATGCGTCTTGCCGGTGTTGGTCGGCCCGAGCACCGCCGTGATTCTGGCAGGGGAGGTTCTGGCGGTGTCCCGCATGAGCTGTCCCGATCTGCCTGGTGATTACAGCGCCGCGCCTTCGGTCTGGGTCACCAGACGTTCGACGGCTTCCTGTGCGGCGGGCATGTGCGGATGCACGGCCTGGGCCGCGCGATATACCTCCAGCGCCTTTTCCGGCTGGTCCAGTTCCTCCAGTATCATGCCGAAGCCGAACAGGGCGCCAAAATGGCGTGGTTCCCGTTTCAGCGTCTCGCGGATGTCCGCCAGCGATTCCCCGAAGCGCCCGGCATGAAAATAGGCCGTTGCCCGTGCGTTCCAGCCCTCGGCGAAATCCGGGTCATGATCGATCAGCGCCGTCAGATGTTCGATTGCGGTGATGAAATCCCCGGCCTCGGTCGCTTCCTGACCGCGCTTCAGCAACAGATCCATGGCGGGAGAGCCGGACCGCGACCAGGCCAGCATGATTTCAGCTTCGACCCGCTCCCAGTCGCTGCGCTCCGTTTCTGCCAGTTCGCGGAAAAGTTGATCGAGCTTTTCATCGGCAAAAACCGGAAACGCGCAGAAACTGCACAGGATTGTCGCAACGATATGTTTGAGCAGGCGTGAGGAAAGGGTCATAACGGGGCAGAGTGTAGCGGATGCGCCGGGAAAGGGAATGCCCCCTGACCATACCCGGCATCACAACTGGAGGATCGGAATGAGCGCGATTATCGAAGCGGCGGTGAGCAGCCTGAACGAAAAGCTTTCGGGTGGCTTTGCAGGCACCGCGAAATTCGTGATCGAAGGCGAAGGCAGCGTCATGGTCGATGCGCAGGGCGCGCGGGCAGGCGATGACGACGCAGATGTGACGCTGACCGCCGATGTCGACACCTTTCAGGGTATGCTGTCGGGCGACCTGAACCCGACCACCGCCTTCATGACCGGCAAACTTGCGGTGGATGGCGACATGGGGCTGGCCATGCAGCTTGGCTCTGTGCTGTCCTGAAGGCTTGCCCGTGACCCGGCTGGACCCCGCACCGCTTTATGATGACATGGCCCGCGGGCCGGCAGACGGGCGGGCCTTTTTCCTGCATGCGGCAGATGGAATGCGGCTGCGCATAGCCCATTGGCCGGCGGGACAGGCGCGCGGCACCGCATTGGTCTTTCCCGGACGCACCGAATATGTCGAAAAATACGGTCCCGTCGCCGCCGATCTGACAGCGGCGGGCTGGCATGTGGTGGCGGTGGACTGGCGGGGTCAGGGGCTTTCGGATCGCCCTGTCTTTGACCGCAATGCCGGGCATGTCGTCGATTTTGCGGAATACCAGCGCGACATTGCCGCCGTGCTGGGCGCGGTGCGGGCGCTTGGCCAGCCTGAACCTTCGGTGCTGCTGTCGCATTCCATGGGCGGATGCATCGCGCTGCGCTGGCTCATGGCAGGCGATCAACCACCCGTCAGGGCCGCCGCGTTCAGCGCGCCGATGTGGGGGATTGGAATGAAGCCCTGGCAACGGCCCTTTGCCCCTTTCATCGCCTGGGCCGCCGTGACCTTCGGGCGGGGGCAGACCTATGCGCCGGGCACCGGGCCGGCACCCTATCTTGGCAACGCGCCCGCAGCCTCCAACATGCTGACGACCGATGCGGAAACCTATGCCTGGATGCAGGACCAGCTTCGCCGCAGGCCAGAGCTGTCGCTGGGCGGGCCGGATATGTTCTGGCTGCACGCCGCGCTGCGCGAAACCGCTGCACTTGCCCGGCTGCCCTCGCCCGCCCTGCCGGTGGTCGTGGGCCTTGGCACGGATGAAACTGTTGTGCACCCCGCCGCCATCCATGCCCGCATGGCCCGCTGGCCCGACGCCCGGTTCGAGGTGATCCCCGAGGCCCGCCACGAACTGCTGATGGAACGCCCCGCCCTGCGTGGACGGTTCATGGAGACCGCGCTGGGGCTGTTCAAGGCAGCCGGATAGGTACAGCCGTCGCAACCTGAAGCGGAATCTATTCAGCCCGTCCCCAACCTTGCCAGCATGTCCTGGGCCGCTGCGGCAGGGGACAGATCGCCGCTTTCCACCTGACGCCCAAGGTGTTCCATCGCATGGCGGATGGCGGCATCTGCGGTGATCCGGGCCAGCAGGCCGCGGCGCACCTCTTCCTCGAACCACAGGCGGGCCTGTTCACCACGGCGGCGGGTGAAATGACCGCTGTCGCGCCGCCAGCTGGCCAGCGCCTGCATTTCTGCCCAGGCGGTTTCCAGCCCGGTTTCATCCAGCGCCGAAACTGCCATCGCCTTGGGAAAGCCTTCCGGGTCCTCCGACCGTTTGCGCAGCAGCCGCAAGGCCCCCGCATAGTCGGCGCAGGTGCGCAGCGCGGCGGGTTTCAGATCGCCATCCGCCTTGTTCACCAGAATGATGTCCGCCATTTCCATGATGCCGCGCTTGACGCCTTGCAGTTCATCGCCGCCCGCAGGCGCCAGCAGCAGCACAAACAGGTCGGTCATCCCGGCAACCATGGTTTCCGATTGTCCAACCCCCACGGTCTCGATCAGGATCACGTCGAACCCCGCTGCCTCGCACAGTGCCGCCGCCTCTCGGGATCGTCTTGCCACGCCACCCAGTTCCGCCTGGCTGGGCGACGGCCGGATAAAGGCGGCCGGATCGCGGCTCAGCCGTTCCATCCGGGTCTTGTCGCCAAGGATAGACCCGCCCGACCGGGCCGAGGACGGATCGACCGCCAGCACCGCCACACGCAGCCCCTGCCCGGTCAGCATCAGACCGAAGCTTTCGATGAAGGTCGACTTGCCCACACCGGGTGTTCCCGAAAGCCCGATACGCAGCGCCTGCCTGCCATGCGATGACAGCGCCGCCATCAACGCAGCCGCCTGCGCGCGGTGATCGGCGCGGCTGCTTTCCACCAGCGTGATCGCGCGGGCCAGCGCGCGGCGGTCGCCATCGATCACCTGCGTGGCCAGTTCTTTCGGGGTCATGGCTTTGTTTTCCATTCGTGACGCGGGTTTCTTGCCCGCTGCACACTGCCCTGTCCAGAGCGCGACCGCTGGAAAATCCCTGCACCCGCCGTCATAAG
>JBOFCO010000139.1:0-6582 GCA_051646105.1 Paracoccaceae bacterium | reverse complement strand
CGCGCCGGAAACCAGCAGCGTCTCGCCCAGACAGATGATGACGAACAGCCCGCAGCGCTCGGCAATATGGCCGCCCTTTACCGTCCAGTTGCCGGTCGTGTCGCGGCCAAGGCCCGGAACGTAAACCCCGGTCAGCGGCCCGGCATATTCAATGGCCAGCGCGATGCCCCATAGCGGCAACCGGCCGTGATGCGGATCGGCCAGCCCTCCCGCAATCCAGAATACCGCCGAAGCACAGAACCAGATCAGGATGCGCAGATAGGTGCTGCGCAACAGAGCATCGCCTTTTGCCGCGACGAACATGAAGCCGGTCCGCCCCGTCTGCATGGCGACAAAGGCAAGGGCAAAGACCAGACCGCGCTCACCAAAGGCCTGCGGAATCGACATCGACAGGAAAAGCCCCGCCCCCATCAGGCCGAACAGCAGCGCACGGACGGCGGTTCTTTCCGGGTCAAGGCGGTTCAGAACCCAGGTGGTGTAGATCCAGACCCACCAGATCGCCAGAAAGATCAGCGCGGTTTCGATGGCGCCGGCCGCATTATAATGATGCAGCAACAGATGGCTGACCTGCGTGATCGCAAATACGAATACAAGGTCATAAAACAGCTCGGCAAATCCGACGCGGTTGTCGCTGGCGCGCAAAAGTGGGCGGATCATCCTGCCTCCGGCGAAATCCTCATTCCCGCGCAAGGCTATCGGGGGTGGACAAGTGCTGCAAGCGCCGTCACGACTGCGGCAAGGAGTGCCCGGATGACGCAGAGCTATCGCCCCCTCGCCGCCGCAACATGGATGGTCGGCTCCATCCTGTCCTTCACCGCCATGGCCATTGCCGGGCGCGAGGTAGCCGAATTGCACGACACATTCGAGGTGATGCTGTGGCGGTCGGTCATCGGCTTCGGTCTGGTCGTGACGGTCGCGGGGGTTGCTGGGCAACTGGGCACCGTGCGGCGGGCAAACCTGCCACAGCATCTGATGCGCAATGTCGTGCATTTCACCGGGCAGAACCTGTGGTTCTGGTCCCTGACCGCGATTCCGCTGGCACAGGTCTTCGCGCTGGAGTTCACCTCTCCCATCTGGGTGATCCTGCTGTCACCGCTGTTTCTGGGAGAGCGGCTGACCCGCTTCAAGATTCTGGCCGCGCTGATCGGCTTTGCCGGGGCCATGCTCGTCGCGCGCCCGGACTTCAGCGCGCTTGACCCCGGTATGCTGGCGGCGGCCGGCTCAGCCCTGTGCTTTGCCTGCAGCGCGATCCTGACCAAGCGGCTGACGCGCGGTGAAAGCATCACCTCGATCCTGTTCTGGCTGACGTTGATGCAGGCGGCGCTTGGCTTTGTGGCCGCGGGCTGGGATGGGCAGATTACCTGGCCCACAGGGGCATCCCTGCCATGGCTGACGGTGATCGGCGCCGCGGGCATCATTGCCCATCTGTGCCTGACCAAGGCGCTTGCCCTTGCGCCAGCCAGCATCGTCGTGCCGGTCGATTTTGCCCGACTGCCGCTGATTGCAATTGTGGGGGCCAGTCTCTACGATGAACCCATTAGCCTTGCCGTTCTGGCAGGCGGCACTCTTGTTTTCCTCGCAAACTGGTTGAACATCCGATCCGATGCATGGCAACGGGGTCGCAGTTCGTAACGTAACCAAGCTGTTACGTCGCGTTACGAATTGACCGGGCCAAAATGCCGCGGATAGGGTTTTCACAACGGTCGAGGAGGAAGGCCGGTATCTATGGGGATGGATCAATGAAAAACTTCACCGCTATTTGCGGCGTTCTGTTTGTGATGGCAGGCAGTGCTTATGCGGGTGGGATCGACCGGTCGGGTCAGCCCATCAATATCATCTACGAAAAAGGCAACTATGCCGAGCTGAGCTATGGCTGGATCAACCCCAGCGTGTCGGGCAACGATGACGCCATGTTCGGCGGCCGTGGCACCGGCAGCGTCGCGGGTGATCACAACCTGCCCGGCATCGCGCTGAAGTATGACTTCAACGACCAGTTCTCAGGCGCGATCATCTACGATCAGGCCTATGGCGCCGACATCCTGTATCCGATCGGCGAATCGGTGGCCTTGGGTGGCACCAGCGCCAAGATGGACAGCGAGGGCGTGACTGCCCTGTTGCGCTACAAGTTCAATGACAACATCTCGGTCCACGGCGGTATCCGCGCCTCCAAGGCCAGCGGCGAAGTCAGGCTCTCCGGCCTCGCCTATGGCCCGCTGAATGGCTACAACGTGGCGTTCGATGATGCCTGGGGCACGGGCTATGTCGCCGGCGTCGCCTATGAAAAGCCGGAAATCGCGCTGCGCGTGGCCCTGACCTACTTCTCGAAGGTCGCACATGACCTTGATACCACCGAAACGCTGCCCGCCGGGCTTGGCGGCCTGTCGATCGCTTCGGTCACCACAGTCGACACGCCGCAGGCCGTGCACCTCGACGTGCAGTCGGGCATCGCGGAAGACACGCTGCTGTTCGGCAACATCCGCTGGGTGGACTGGAGCGAATTCCTGATCGACCCGCAGACCCTTGTCGCCGCCACGGGCCAAGGCCTCGTGAAGCTCGACGACACCACGACCTATACCCTCGGCGTTGGCCGCAAGTTCAACGACACTTGGTCGGGCTCGGTCTTCGTGACCTATGAGCCGTCGACCGGGGACGATCTGGTTTCGCCGCTGGCGCCGACCAACGGCTACAAGGGCATCGGCATGGCGGCGGTCTATACCCGCGACAACATGCGGATCACGATGGGCGCGCGCTATCTCGATCTGGGCGACGCCAAGCCTGAGACCGGCACCCCTGACACGGCCCGCGCCTCGATGGAGAACAACGACGCCGTGGCCCTTGGCATCAAGGTCGGGTTCAGCTTCTGATCCGATTGCGACAGCATCGAACGCCAAAGGCCCCGCCCCCAAGCGGGGCCTTTGCATATTCAGCATTTTCCGCGTGAAACCGGGCGCGGAACGGGCTAGGAACGGCGCCGGACAGGTGGGAATTCAACAGATGATCTACGCAACGGGCAAGGAATGGCGGGAAGTCGCGCGCAAGCGGGTGCTGCTGTTCGGCATGTCCGGGCTTGGCAAGACCCATCTTGCAACGATGCTGCGCGGGGCCGGCGACTGGTTCCACTATTCGGTCGATTATCGCATCGGCACCCGCTACATGGGCGAATTCATCTCTGACAATTTCAAGCGTGAGGCGATGAAAGTGCCGTTCCTGCGCGAGTTGCTGTTGACCGACAGCGTCTATATCGCCTCGAACATCACCTTCGACAACCTTGCGCCGCTGTCGACCTATATGGGCAAGCCGGGCGAGGCGGGTAAGGGTGGCCTGCCCTTCGCGGAATATCAGCGCCGGCAAGACCAGCACCGCGTGGCCGAGATTGCCGCGCTGACCGATACGACCCGCTTCATCGACCGGGCGGCCGACATTTATGGCTACGATCATTTCGTCTGCGACAGCGGCGGCTCCATCTGCGAGGTGGTGGACCCGTTGAACCCCGCCGATCCGGTGATGAAAGAGCTGTCGGAACACCTGCTTCTGGTCTGGATCAAAGGGTCTGACGCGCATACCGCCGAACTCATCCGCCGTTTCGACCGTGCGCCGAAGCCGATGTATTATCAGCCCCATTTCCTTGAGCGAATGTGGGGCGAATACCGCGCCGAAACGGGCCTGGATGAATCCCGGGTGGACCCCGACGCCTTCGTCCGCTGGACCTATGCCAAGGCCCTTGCCCATCGTCAGCCGCGCTATCAGGCCATGGCCGATGGCTGGGGTGTGACGGTCACCGCCGAAGAAGTTGCGCAGGTGCGCGACGTCGCCGGCTTTACCGACCTGATCGCCGCCGCCATTGACCGCCGCGCTTGAAGCCGGCGTCATCGCTGATTACCTCCTCCGCTGAACGGAGACTGAAATGCCCATTACCCTGCCCGAAACCCTGCCCGCCTTCGACGTTCTCAGCCGTGAGGGCGTGATGGTCATGTCGCCCGAGCGCGCGGCCCGTCAGGATATTCGCCCCCTGCGCATCGCGCTGCTGAACCTGATGCCGAAGAAGATCCAGACGGAAAACCAGTTCGCCCGGCTGATCGGCGCCACGCCGCTGCAGATCGACCTGTCGCTGATCCGCATGACGGAACACCTGACCAAGAACACCGCCGCCGAGCACATGGAGACCTTCTACCGCCCCTTCGCCGAGGTGGAGGAAAGTGGCGAGAAGTTCGACGGGCTGATCATCACGGGCGCCCCGATCGAACATCTGCCGTTTGAGGAAGTCACCTACTGGCACGAGCTGACGCGGGTTTTCGACTGGACGCAGACCCATGTGCAATCCACCTTCGGCGTCTGCTGGGGCGGGATGGCGATGATCAACCATTTCCACGGCGTGCATAAGCACATGCTGGATCACAAGGCCTTTGGTTGTTTCCGGCACCGAAATCTGGTGTCTGGCTCGCCCTATCTGCGTGGATTCTCGGATGATTTTGTCATTCCGGTCAGCCGCTGGACCGAGATGAAACAGGCCGAGATCGACGAAAAGCCCGGTCTGCGCACCCTGCTTGGCTCGGATGAGGTCGGCCCCTGTCTGGTCGAGGATGCCGGGCATCGCGCGCTCTATATCTTCAACCATTTCGAATATGACAGCGACACGCTGAAGCAGGAATATGATCGCGACGTGGCGGCGGGCACGCCCATCAACGTGCCGACCAACTACTACCCCGGCGATGACCCGTCACGGCCGCCGATGAACCGCTGGCGCAGCCATGCCCATCTGCTTTACGGCAACTGGGTGAACGAGATCTACCAGAGCACGCCGTTCCGTCTGGACGATATCGGCCGGTGATCGCGCCCTTGCATCGCGGGCCGCGCACCCGCCCGCGATGCAGCTTGCGGCCCCCCGGGCGCCGCGCCTAGACTGCCAGCACCGCACAGGGAGGGATGCGCATGGATCTGCCGTTCGACGGGGCCATAAGCCGGTATTTTGACAAGAAAGCCCCCAAGGCCGTCCACAAGGCCATCGCCGAAGGGGGCTCGCATGACATCATCTCCAAGGGCTATCCCTACCGGGTGGAGATGTCGAAAGACGACTACGAAAAGGCGATGGAGCAGCTGCAGATGCAGCTGGTTCGCATGCAGGCCGATATCCGCAAGACCGGCAAGCGCGTCATCGTCGTATTCGAAGGCCGCGACGCCGCCGGAAAGGGGGGCACCATCGCGGCCCTGACTGAGAACCTCAACCCCCGCGGGTGCCAGATCGTTGCCCTGTCCAAGCCCTCGGACCGCGAAGCGACACAATGGTATTTCCAGCGCTACATTGATTGGTTCCCGGCCGCTGGAGAAATGGCCCTGTTTGACCGCAGCTGGTACAATCGTGGCATCGTCGAGCCCGTTTTCGGGTTTTGTACCAAGGAACAGCGCGAGACGTTCTTCCAGCAACTGCCCGATTTTGAGCGGCTGATCGTGCGGGAGAACATCATTTTCCTGAAATTCTGGCTGGATGTCAGCCGCCCGGAACAGTTGCGCCGCATGCTTGCGCGCGAAAAAGACCCGTTGAAACAGTGGAAGCTGTCGTCGATCGACGTCGATGGCCTGTCGAAATGGGAAGAATACTGCGAGGCAATCGGCGATACCCTGACCCGTAGCCATCTGCCCGAAGCGCCCTGGACGGTCGTCCGCTCTGACGACAAGAAGCGCGCGCGGATCGCGACGATCCAGACCATCCTGCGCGCGGTCGATTTCGAGGGGCGGGACAAGGCCCTGATCGGCAAGCCCGATCCGTCGATCTGCGGCGGGCCGGAGATTTGGTCCGACGGCGCGAATGACTAAACGCGGATACCATCACGGCAATCTGCGGCAGGCGCTGGTCGAGGCTGCCCTTGCCCTGATCGCGGAAAAGGGCCCGCAGGGCTTCAGCCTTTCGGAAGCGGCTAAGACCGCCGACGTGACGCCCGCCGCCGTCTATCGCCACTTCGCCGGTCGCGATGACCTGCTGGCCGAGGTCGCAAGGCAAGGATACGAGATCTTCGCCGCGCTGATGGAATATGCCTTTGACGACGGCAAGCCCTCGTCTCTGGCGGCCTTCGAGGCGACGGGGCGGGCTTATCTGGCCTTTGCGCGCAAATATCCCGGGCATTACATGGCGATGTTCGAAAGCGGGCTCAGCCCGCAGTCCTGGCCCGATCTTGCCCCGGTGGCCGCCAAGGCGCGGGACGTTCTGGAGCGCGCGGCTTCCGGCCTTTCGGCCCACCTGCCGCCGGATCGCCGCCCACCGCCCTCGATGGTCTCGGCGCATGTCTGGGCCATGAGCCATGGCGTGGTGGAGCTTTACATGCGTGGCGCGGCCAAAAGCCCCTTTGCGCCCGAGGACCTGCTTGAGGCCGGAATCGGCATCTACCTGCGTGGGCTTGGCCTGTTGCCGCCCGACAAATGAAACAGGCCGGCGCAAGGCACCGGCCCCTTTCACGATTTTCGACAGATCAGCGGAACAACACCACGGCGCTCGGGCTCCAGCCCAACCGGGCCTTGGCGCCAATATCGAGCACCGGTCGCCCCGGCACGTTGCGCATCGACAGGCGCAGCGGATCGGCCGCGCCATCA
>JBOFCO010000087.1:0-6580 GCA_051646105.1 Paracoccaceae bacterium | reverse complement strand
CGCCTTCTTTGCGGCCGATCTGTACCGCGTGTTGACAGGGCGGGCTGCGGATTCCGACCTCGTCCAGGTGCGCGAAAGCGCCGACGAGCCGACCGTCACCACCGGAGCCGACCATGAGGAGCGGAAGCCATGAGCATCCTCATCTTCCTTGGCGTGCTTCTCGGCCTCATGGCCATCGGCATGCCCATCGCCTTTGCGCTTATCCTGACGGGCGTGGCCCTCATGGCGCATCTCAGCTTTTTCGACAGTCAGCTTCTGGCACAGAACCTGCTGGCCGGGGCCGACAATTTTCCGCTTATGGCGGTCCCCTTCTTCCTTCTGGCGGGGGAACTGATGAACGCGGGCGGCATCTCGAAGCGTATCGTCGATCTTGCCGTGTCTTTCGTCGGCCATCTGCGCGGCGGGCTTGGCTATGTTGGCATCGGGGCGGCCGTTCTGGTCGCCAGCGTGTCCGGGTCGGCCATAGCCGATACGGCGGCTGTCGCGGCAATCCTGATCCCGATGATGAAGGCCAACGGCTACGACATGGCAAAGTCCAGCGGCCTGATCGCCTCGGCCGGGATCACCGCGCCGATCATTCCGCCGTCGATGGCCTTTATCATTTATGGCGTCGCCACCAACGTCTCGATCACCCAGCTTTTCATGGCCGGCATCGCACCCGGCCTGATGATGGCCGTCACGCTCGTCCTGACGTGGAGACATCTGTCGCGCGACCAGACCCAGGCCACCGCGCAGCGCCAGCCGTGGTCGATGCGTGGCCGTGCTGTCGTGGACGCGCTCTGGGCGCTGGTCATGCCAGTCATCATTATCGGGGGCATGCGCTTTGGCCTGTTCACCCCTACCGAAGCCGCAGTGGTCGCTGCCGTCTATGCACTTTTTGTCGGCATGTTCGTCTATCGCGGCATCCGTCCGGCGGACCTGCCGCGGATCTTCATCTGTGCCGCCAAAACAACGGCCATCGTGATGTTCCTTGTCGCGGCAGCGCTTTACACCTCGTACATGATCACGCTTGCCGATCTGCCGAACCAGGTGATTGCCCTGCTGGAGCCGATACTCGACCAACCCAGGCTGTTGATGGCCGCCATCGTCATACTTCTGACCCTCGTCGGCACTGCACTGGACCTGACACCGACGATCCTGATCCTTGGCCCGGTCCTTGCCCCGATCGCCGCCAAGGCGGGCATCGACCCGGTCTACTTTGGCGTGATGTTCGTGCTTGTCGGTGCCGTCGGGCTTTTGACACCCCCTGTCGGGACTGTCCTGAATGTCGTTGCCGGGATTGCCCGCATCCGCCTTGAAGACGTCATTCGCGGCGTCTGGCCCTACATCCTCGCCTATACCGCCCTGCTGACCCTTTTCATCATTTTTCCCGAACTGATCACCGTTCCCGCGTCCTGGCATTAGCCGGGGCGCAACAGAACTGCCTTTAACCGCCTTGCGCCCGATGGGGCCGGGGCACAACGGAGGAGACTTCCAATGACCAAGACAGGTATCGGTGCCCTTGCCCTTGCTCTTATCCTCAGCTGCAGCAGTGCGATGGCCCAGGTGCAGGAGCGTATCGTCCGCTTCGGCTATGGCCTGAACGAAGACAGCAACCAAGGCCGCGCAGTGAACTTCTTCGCAGAAGAGGTCGCAAGGCTGTCCGAAGGCAGGATCACTGTGAAGGGCTTTGGCGCCGCAGTGCTTGGCTCGGACGTGCAGATGCAGGCGGCGCTCGCCGGTGGCGCGCAAGAAATGATGGTCGGCTCCACCGCCACCCTTGTCGGCACAGCTCCGGCGTTTGCGGCGTGGGACATCCCTTTCCTCTTTGCGAACGAGGCCGAGGCCGATGCGGTGCTTGACGGTCCTGCGGGCACGATGGTCATCGACACGTTGCCGGAACACGGCCTTGTCGGTCTGGTCTACTGGGAAAACGGCTTCCGCAACCTGACCAACAACAAGCAGCCGATCGTCACGGCAGCTGACCTGACGGGGGTCAAGCTGCGGGTGATGCAGAACCAGGTCTACCTCGACATGTTCGTGGCAGCGGGGGCAAACGCAGTGCCGATGCCATTTTCCGAGCTGTTCACGGCACTGGAAACCGGCGCTGTAGACGGGCAGGAAAACCCCTATTCGACCATCCTGTCATCCAAGTTTTACGAAGTGCAGAAGTACCTGACGATCACCAACCACGTCTACAGCCCTTGGATCGTGCTGGTCAGCAAGACGTGGTGGGATGGCCTTTCAGCCGAAGAACAGAAGATCCTGATGGACGCGGCCATCGCCTCGCGCGCCTTTGAACGCGAGGACACCCGCGCGACCTCCACGAAGGCCTTGGAAGAGCTGAAGGGCCTTGGCATGGAAGTGACGATCATGGCGCCTGAGGAAATCCAGAAGCTGCGCGACATTGCCGCACCAATCTCTCAGGCTGTGATCGATACGCTTGACGCTTCCGTCTGGGAGACGGTTCAAAGCGAGTTGGCAAAGGCCCGCGGGCAGTAGCCCTTGTTTGATGGCCATACGCGACGATGTTACATCTGGCTCGCTCCTGAAAAGGGCGGGCCAGAGCGTTCCGGTATGTTTGCGGAAGAGCAAGTCGGCTGTGCTGGCCGTCCCGCCAAAGCGCGAAATTCTGCGGGCGGAAATGACACGTTCGTCATCAGCAACGCCTTCTTCGCGGGCGATTTCCACCGACGCATTCAGACCGCCCCGGGTGCACCCCCCATGTCTTCGACCTGGACCGCCTGCCTGATCGCGTCGCCGCGGAAGCCGATGGCTTCGGGCTGGCGGATGCCGGGCAGGATGGCGACGTCGTATAGCTCGTCGATCGTGTGCTCAAAGCGCAGCCATTCGACATGCCGCCCGGTGTCGATATCGACGATCAGCAGGCCGCAGCGCGGGGCGGTGTCTTTGGCGGCGAGGTTGTCCTGCAGCGCCAGTCCTTCGAAGGTCTGGTTCCGCCGGGGGCGCGACAGGCCGATCACGGCGAAGCGCCCGATAAAGGCGAGGCCCCGGGCATAGCCGGGCAGGAAGGCGACCGGGGCGACAGTGCCGCTGGCCGGGTCAATCGTGCACAACTCGCCGTGGCCGGAGTTCAGCACCCAGAGCCTGCCGTCATAGAGCCGTGGCGAATGCGGCATCGAGAAGCCCGTGGCCACCGCCTCGCCCGATGCCACATCCAGCACCACCCCGCCATCCCGCCGCCGTTCGCGCCAGCCATCGGCCACGTCCGAGCGGCTGACCGCACTGACATAGGCGGCCCTTGTGCCGTCCATGGCCATCCCGTTCAGGTGGCAGCGGTCCTCGGCCACCATCTGGCTGATGAAGGGGGGCTGCCAGAGCGGGCGGAAGCTTGCCGTGTCGCTGACAGTGGCCAGACAATTGAAGGCGGTGTTCACAAAGACCGGGCCGCTGCCTGACAGGCCAAACTGGCCCAGATCGCCGACGCCGATGTCATGCACGTCAATCTGCCCGGTGATCCGCCCCTCGCGCGGCACAAAGCGGCGGTCGACGCCGTTGGGCAGCGGGCCTGCCAGATCATTCGCAAACCTCCACAGCGCATACTGCCCGCTGGCCCACAGGCTTTGTCCATCGGTCCACAGGCCCTGACACTGCTCGATCAGCCGCTCATGCGCGCGCAGGGTTCCGTCCGCTTTGCGCCCGATCAGGAACAGCCGCCCGGCCTGATAGGTGGTCAGCGCAACGGAACAGCCGTTGTCCCCCAGCCAGCCCGCAAAGCCCTGCGAGGTGAGCAGGATGGGTCCGGATTTCGCCGGGGTTCCGGGTGCGGGTCCATCAACCATGTCATTGCCTTTTCGCGTTGCCCTGATGCCGGTCGCGGCCGGCATTCCGCCAAGGTTTGGCAGCGCGTTCCGGGGAAAGTCAACGCGCGGGCCGCTATGCCTTCCAGCGGATGGCGGGCTGACCACAAGATATGGTGCGAATATGTCACTTCTCCTGAGGAATTGACGCGAGGTCAATAATTCAATCCATTTTTCCCGGCCTTTCGGTTCTCTGGCATCCAGAAAAATCGCGTTTCCGCAAAATGCTGCCAAAATGCGAATAACAATGCGACCAACAGGAGCAGATTTTGACCGCACCCGTCCTTACAGGCTTTAGCCCTGCCGTTGTTTTTGCTGAAAATTCCGTCAATAGCACCCCGCAACTGCTGGATGCCAGCGTGGTTTTCACGGATGCTGAGGGGGACTTCAACGGCGGCAACCTGACGCTGTCGGGCCTCTTGGCTGAAGACAGTGTCTCGGTGCGCAATGAGGGCACCGGAGCCGGGCAGATCGGATTGTCGGGTGCGAATGTGACCTATGGCGGTGATGTGATCGGCACGCTGGCTGGCGGCGCTGGCACGACGCTGACCATCACCTTCAACGCAGCGGCGACTTCAGCGGCCATCGACGCGCTGATCCAGAACCTGACCTATGCCAATGTCAGTGACACGCCCACGGCAGACCGGACTCTGGTGCTGAACGTGACGGATGCGGCTGGTGAAGACCTCACTACGACCAGCTTTGCACGGCTGGCCGGGGCCGCCAATCCGTTCAGCGGGATTACCGTGGGTACCATAAGCACCCCTACATTCTCCGATCTGGATGGCGATGGCGATCTCGATCTGGTTGTGGGTGCACAAGACGGCACGCTCCGGGTCTGGACCAATGCCGCCGGTGTGTTCAGCGCAGCGGCCGTAAACCCCTTCAACGGGATTGATGTGGGTATAGACAGCAGACCGACATTCGCCGATCTGGATCGCGACGGTGATCTCGATCTGGTTGCGGGTGCGGGCAACGGCACGCTCCGGGTCTGGACCAAAGGCACTGGTGGCTTCACCGAACAGACCGGGACAAACAATCCATTCAATGGGTTTGACGTGGGTTCCGGCAGCACACCGGCATTCGCCGATCTGGATGGCGACGGCGATCTCGATCTGGTTGTCGGGGCGAGTGACGGAACGCTCCGGGTCTGGGCCAATGCCAGTGGCGTGTTCACACAACAGACCGGGTTCAATAACCCGTTCAACGGGATTGCTGTGGTTCAATACAGCTCCCCCACCTTTGCCGATCTGGATGGCGACGGCGATCTCGATCTGGTTTCGGGTGCGTCCGGCGGCCCGCTCCGGGTCTGGACCAATGACGCTGGCGTGTTCAGCGAACTGACCGGGACCGCCAATCCGTTGGGAGAGACTAGTGGGCTGTACCGATCCGCCCCGACGTTCACCGATCTGGATGGCGATGGCGATCTCGATCTCGTCGTGGGCGATCTCTACGGCACCCTGAGCAGCTATGGAAACACCACGCCCCGAGTTGGGCCGATCACCGTCACGGTCACAGCCGAGAACGACGCGCCGACGCTGACAGGCTTTGCGCCTTCGATCACGTTTGCCGAGAATACGGTGAACGCGACGCCGCAGCTGCTGGATGCTGATGTGGTGTTTGCGGATGCCGAAGGGAACTTCAGCGGCGGCAGTCTGACGCTCTCGGGCCTTTTGGCCGAAGATAGTGTCTCAGTGCGCAACCAGGGCACCGCAGCGGGTCAGATTGGTCTGTCGGGCGCGAATGTGACCTATGGTGGTGTTGTGATCGGCACACTTGCTGGCGGCGCTGGCACAACGCTGACCATCACCTTCAACGCGGCAGCCACGTCAGCGGCAATCGACGCGCTGATCCAGAACCTGACTTACGCCAACAGCAGCGACACGCCCACGGCAGACCGGACGCTGGTGCTGAACGTGACGGATGCGGCGGGTGAAGACTTCTTCTTTCCGACCAGCTTTGCACCGCTGACAGGGGCTGCCAACCCGTTGGGCGCGATTGATGTTGGTCAATACAGCGCCCCGACATTCGCCGATCTGGATGGCGACGGTGACCTCGATCTGGTCGTGGGCGAGAAGCTTGGCGTGCTCAGGGTTTGGACCAACACCGACGGTGTGTTCACCGAACTGATCGGCACCGCCAATCCGCTCAACGGGATTGATGCGGGAGGCTACAGCACACCCACCTTTGCCGATCTGGACGGAGATGGCGATCTCGATCTGGTTGTCGGTGACGGGCAGGGCACGCTGAAGTACTGGACCAATGCCAATCATGTGTTCACCGAACAGACCGGGGCCGCCAATCCGTTCAACGGGATTGATGTAGGGTTATTCAGCGCCCCGGCATTCGCCGATCTGGACGGCAACGGTGATCTCGATCTGGTTTCGGGTGCGGCCGACGGCACGCTCCGGGTCTGGACCAATACAGGTGGTGTCTTCGCCGCACAGATCGGCACCGCCAATCCGTTCGCCGGGATAGATGTCGACAGCTACAGCGCGCCCAGTTTTGCCGATCTGGACGGCGACGGCGATCTCGATCTCGTCGTGGGAACTCGGGCAGGCACAGTCAGGGTTTGGACCAATGCGGGCGGTGTATTCACCGAACAGACCGGGGCAAACAACCCGTTCAACGGAATTGATGTGGGTTCCTTCAGCACCCCGACACTCGCCGATCTGGACGGCGACGGCGATCTCGATCTGGTCGTCGGCAAAAGCACTGGTACCGTGTTGAGCTTCGAAAACACCACCCCGCATGGCCAACCAATCACGGTCACGGTCACA
>JBOFCO010000209.1:0-11478 GCA_051646105.1 Paracoccaceae bacterium | reverse complement strand
GCCTCATCCGTCGGAACCTCATCCGATTCCTTGATCGACGGGGGGGCCGGTTCCACTGCGCGCAAAACAGCATCTATCCGGTTGTCGGGTTCCCCCAGCAGGGTCAGGCTCGCGCGCTGGCCCGCTTCGACGCGCACAACATCTGCTTCGGATATCTCTGCCTTGACGACCATGGCGGACAGGTCGGCAATCTTGACGATGACCGGCGCATCGGATGCCGCATTGACCGTCTGGCCCTGCGCCGTGACCACGGCGACAACCGTCCCATCGGCCGGTGCGGTGATGCGGGTGCGTTCAAGCGCCAGCCGGGCCGAACCGACGGCCACCTCTGCCCGCTTGCGCTGCGCATCCAGCGCCGCGATCTCTGCCTCGATCACCGCAAGCGCAGCTTCGGCGGCTTCCAGTTCCTCGGCCGTCGCAAGGCTTTTCTGATTCAACTGTCGCTTGCGATCCAGCGCCAGTTCCGCCTCGCGCAGCGAGGCACGCTTGGCCACCGCCTGCGCCTCGATCTGGGCCAGATCGGCCTCGGCCTGCAACACGTCGTTCTGCTGCTCCAGCGACTCTATCTGCGCAATAAGGTCGCCCGCCTTGACCCGATCCCCCAGACCAACCGCAAGTGTTTCGATCTGCCCCGACACACGCGCACCGACCGAGATCAGGCTTCCCGCTTCGATCACACCCGACGCCAGCACGGTTCGTTCGACCGTGCCGCGTTCAACCGTTACGGTTGCCGGGGCCTGAATCGTGTCCTCGACAGCGCTTCTGGCCCAAGCCAGATAGCCCACTCCGCCAAGTGTGACGGCCAGGATCGGAAGCAGCCATTTGCGTTTCATGAGCAGTCCCCGGATGATCGCCACAAGCATTATACGTGCGATACGGCATATCCGTCGCGGCAGAAGGAAGAAAATCCCTTCACGTCATCGTGCCCATCGCTGTTCGGAAAAGGGTGAGAGGCTGACAACGACCCAAGCGGGGCTCGTTACGGCTGCTTCCTTCCGGACCTGACCGGGTTGGCGAGGCGCTCGCCCGCGCCAACCTCTCGCCATGGTATGTAATCGTCACTCGGCCTTTTTGCAAGCCGACAGCATGCTATCGCCACAGACCCGCCAGCGCCGCCCCGGCTTCCAGACTTTCGGCCAGATGATGGGCGCGCATTTCGCGGCTGGGAATCATGTCCGGCACCTGAACAACGGTCATCCCCGCTGCAAGCGCTGCGCGCACGCCGGTATCGCTGTCGTCAAAGGCCAGGCAGTGACGCGGATCGGCATCCAGCCGGCGCGCCGCCTCAAGATAGACATCAGGCGCCGGCTTGGGCAATTTCACGCTATCAAAGCCCACCACGACCTTGAGCGAGGCCGCGAGACCCGCCCGACCGATCTTGTCCAGCGCATGGGCGGTTCCGCTGTTGGTCGCAACAGCACGCGCGATGCCCTGTCGGTCCATCCGCCCCAGCACCGCGGCCACGCCGGGCCGCAGCGGCACACCGGATGCCGTTGCCCTGTCCATCGCCGCCATCCATTCACGATCAAGCGCGGCGCGATCCACGGTCTGCCCCAGACGTTCGCAGATCATGCGGAATCCTGCATCGGCATCGACACCGACGAGTTCGCACATGATATCGCGCGTGATACTGTGACCAAGCGCGCCAAAGGCGGCGATCCCCGTGTCAACCGCAAGACGTTCGGTATCGATCAGCAGACCGTCCAGATCGAAGATAACGGCCTGATAGGCGGGCATGGTGGAAACCTGTCACAAAGCCGGGTCGGCAAGGGCCAGTCTGACTAGCACATCAAAGCCGCAGGCGGAACCTGACATATCCATCCGGGCGAGGGCCAAGCATTTCAAGGCCCAACCGATCCGCATCCTCGGGATGGTGGACTGCGCCGGGGCCGGTATCGAACAGCACGGTCGTTCCCGGCATGGATGCAAATCGCCACGGCATTTCGGCAGACAGCCGAACAGGCCCCGTTCGCCGTACATGGTCCTGAACGATACTGCCGACCGTCTCTCTCGATTCGATGACCGAAGCCGTGCGCAGTTCCGCCGGAAAGCTGCCACCGCCGCCATCGGCCCTGAATGTATTCGTGGCGACGATGACCCTGTCGTGGTCGCGAACCGGCCTGCCCGCCACTTTCAGCGCGGTGATGCGGCAGGCCCAGCGATCCATCAGCGCACCGTTTGCCGCATAGCGCGACGGGGCCGACAGATCGATCCGGTAGTCTGCGCCATAGATCACATCGAAATTATAGCTGGGGAAGGCCCGGTCGAGCAGCGGCTGGTCTGCCATTCCGGGTACGATGGTCTGGAATTGTCCCGCCGCGCGTTCCAGCCAGCCACGCAGAAGCGCCCCGGTGATGCAGACCGCGCTGATCGTGTTCGGATACTGGTAAAGATCCGCGATGCTGCGCATCGACATGCCGCCAACGGCAACATCGGTATAGAAGTCAGGCCCACCGCGACCGCCCCCTTTGAGCGGGGCGATCGCCGAAAGCAGCGGCAGGTTCGCCCAATCGGTGCAGGCCAGGGCCTGTGCCACATAGACGCGTTGCGCATCGGCCACCAGTTGCAGCGCCAGGCTGGGCCCGATCTGTGCGAAATAGGTGTGCAGAGGTTGCTGGGTCAGACCAACAGGCCTGCGGATATAGTCAAGTGTCGCCCTATGTTCGGCATCAAGCGCGTTTTCAAGCGCCGCCTGTCCTGCGACGAGGGGCTGCGGGAATTTTCCGACAGGGCGGTGATAGATTGGCCGGGCTGCACAATGATGATCGATGACGCGCCAGCCCCCGGCCCCGTGTTCAAGCGCAAGGTCCATCACACCCAGATGCGAACCCCAGACACCGGCCATGACGGCCGGTTTCCCGGACAATGTGCCCCGCGCAACGTCGACACCGGGCATTCCATGAAATTCTGCCGAAGGAAAAATCTGGTGCGTGTGTCCTGTCATCACAGCATCGATCCCCGGCACGGCGGCCAGTGGCACTGCGGCCTGTTCCATCTGCGGAACGGCATCTGCCCCGCCAATCCCGGAATGGCACAGCGCCACGACAAGATCGGCCCCGGCGGCCCGCAGTTTCGGAACTTCCTCCATCGCGGCATCGACGATCTCGGTGGAAATCATGCGACCATGCAGATTGCGCCGATCCCAAGCGGTAACCTGTGGTGGCAGAAAGCCGATCACCCCGATGCGCAGGTCATGATACTGGCCGGAAATGTCTCGAACGCGACGGTCAAGCAATGTCCAAGGCCGGAAGGCGTGGGCCGTTTCCTCACGCTCCGCGCCGGTATGAAACAGGTTGGCACACAGCATCGGAAACAAAGCATCTGCGCGCGCACGGTCAAGAAAATCCAGGCCATAGTTGAATTCGTGATTGCCAAGCGCGGCTGCGTCATAACCCAGGGCATTCATCGCAAGTATGGCCGGATGGACTGCCGCCGGGCGGCATTCCCCCGCCACCCTGTCGCCCATCGGATTGCCTTGCAGAAAATCGCCGTTGTCAAACAGCAAGACGTTGCCCGCCGCATCGCCCATTTCCAGACGGGCGTTATCGATCAGGCCTGCCGTACGCGACAGACCGACCACATCGGACGGCGTATCCGCATAATAATCATAGGGCATCAGGTGCAGATGCACATCGGTGGTTTCAAGAAGCCGCAGATGCACATGATGCGGCTGGGCGCGACACGACACAAAAGGCCAGTACAGCACGTAATGCTCCCATGGAAAGCATGAAGCTATTTCGGACAGTCGCCCGGTAAATTCCGGACTTTCGAATCAGGTGCCGCATCACCCTGGATGACCTTAAGGCACACTTATAAGTTGTTAATATCGAAATTTGTCGCAACCCTACCAACTGAACGCGCTTTGCATCCGACGACGCATCATGGCAGATACTGTTCCACGGGGGTGAACAATGCGCGATGCAGAACGGGTGACATTCGGCGGCTCTGGCCTTGACCGTGCGGCTGAACTGCGGCCCGAGGGGCCGGGGCTGGCTGCTGCCTGGGCGCAGCCTGCCACGCGCTGCATCGCGCTGTGGCACGGCAAGGTTCTCTGGGCGGGGTCAAGATTGCTGCCACTGCCCGCCACCCATCCCGCACTTGCAGGCGCAACCGGACCGGTTCTGTTAGGGCGTGATGAAAAGGGTCTGATATTCGCCGCCAGTCTGACTGACTGGCCCGGTGCGGAAATGCCGGATGGCGGCTTCATCGACAAATCCGAACAGCGGCACCCGGCGATCGAGGACGGGGTTTTCGTCGAATTGCGCGGGATACTGCCGCTTCTTTCCCCCCGTGATGCGGAACTGGCGGCCACGGCAAAGGCCGTGCTGGGCTGGCACGAAAACCACGGGTTCTGTGCGCGCTGCGGCGGGCCTACAGACCTGTCCGACGGCGGTTGGCAACGTCGGTGCCAAGGCTGTTCGGCAACGCATTTTCCACGAACCGATCCCGTGGTCATCATGGCGGTCACCCACGGCGACCGTCTGTTGTTGGGCCGGTCCCATCAATGGCCCGAAGGCATGTATTCCCTTCTGGCGGGCTTCATCGAACCCGGCGAAACGGTAGAGGCCGCCGTCCGCCGGGAGGTGATGGAGGAAAGCGGCATCCGCGTCGGTCAGGTTGACTATCTGGCAAGCCAGCCCTGGCCCTTTCCCGCCTCGCTGATGATCGGCTGCCGGGCCGATGCACTGAACACCGATATCAATATCGATCCGGCCGAGATCGAAGAAGCATTCTGGATTCGCCGGGACGAACTGGCACAGGCCATGACCGGCGCGCATCCGAAGGTGCGTCCGGCAAGGGCCGGGTCGATCGCGCATTTCCTGATGTGGCACTGGCTCGCCGACCGGCTGGGATAAGGGTAAACGCCATGATCTTTACTGCGAAGGAAGATATCGACGCCCCCGCTGACGCCGTCTTTGCCATCCTGACCGATTTCGACACGATCGAGGCCGCAGCGATGCGTCGCGGTGCCAGGGTGCAGCGCACCGCAACACCGCAGGGCGGGCGGGTCGGTACAAGCTGGCGCGCGCAATTCAGTTTTCGCCGCAAGCCCCGCGATCTGGCAGTCCGGCTGATGACCTGCGACGAACCGGTAGCGCTGGCTTACGCCGCAGAAACCGATGCACTTGAAGGCACGATGAAATTCGATGTGGTTGCCCTGTCCCCCCGGCGTACGCGGCTGGCTGTGAGCGTGGAAATCAAGCCGCGCACTTTTGGCGCAAGGCTGATGCTGCAATCCATGCGCCTGACAAAGAACAAGCTGTCGCAGCGGTTCCGCGCGAGGGTCAATCAGATGGCGGCGGCAATCCAGCTGCGGGCCACGGGAAAACCGAGGTAAGCAGGCATTCACCACAACCAGATACAAACAACGCCCTTGACGGGTGGTGTCGCCTATCCCCTCCGGATCCACGCCGAGAAATCCGCGCCTTCGGGGACACCCATCGCGTGGTCAGAGATACGGGCGGCGGCGCGACGGGCCGCCATCGGGTCAGCCCCCTGCAGCGCGCCCAGTTCGTCAAGAAATTCGGGCAGGCGCCCCGAAAGCAACAGCCGATAGTCCATCGGAACGTCGTCTTTCACCACTTTTGCAAGGCGCCAGACGGTCGACGCGCAGTTGGCTGTAACGGTATTGTAGAACTGTGGGCTTTCGTTCAGCTGGTTGCCGAAATCGACGTAGGAAAGGAACAGCGCCCGCCGCTGATCGGGATCAAGGGCCAGCCGGTAAAGGCTCACATCCTCATTTCGCAGGTTGGTTCGCAGCTTTACCACATCCGCTTCGTCGGCAGCGATCAACGCAATTTCGAACTGCCGGAAAAAGCCGCCGACGGAAGAAAAGGCCTCTCCCCGTTCCTTGCGGATTTCGACAGAAAACGCGACCTGTTCACCGCCCTCGAATCCGAAGGAAACGATCAGATGCGCGATGTCCGGGTTATCCCAGACAGAGGTGATCATGTCTGCGGTTTCAAGCTTGCCCAGATCGTAGCTGCGCGTTTCCCATCGTTCGACGGCGGTCTGCGCATCCGACCAGTCGAAATTCCGCAGGTTGTGCAGCGTGACCATGTTTCCGTTGACCGTACCCGAAACGGAATGGGTGACATCCGGGGCCCATGCCCGATCCTGACGGGGCGTCAAGGTCTGATACCATATTGCGGCAACGGCGACGGTTGCCAGCTGCGCGCACCATCCCGCCCGGCGTCCAAGCCGGAAGCGCAGGGCAAGCGTGGCCACGGCTGCGATGGCAAGAAGGAGGATCACGACAACCAATGCGATGCCGGTGAAGTGAATCCGCAGCGCCGTTCCGCACATCGCCAGGAAACCGGCAACGGTCATCAGGAACAGCAAATGCCCAACCACTGAAAGCCCGCGAACAAGCGGACGTGGCCTGGGAAGGGCCGGAAGCGTGTCTGTCATCTGCTGACCTGTGCGCCGTGAAAAAGAGAACCGGGCAATGAGGCCCGGTCCCCAATCTATATTCAGGCCGCCTTTGGCGCAGAAACTTCCATCAGAAGCCGTTCAGTTCGTGCTTCTTCCAACTTGTTGTGAAGGCGCTGAGACTCTTCTGAATCACGGACCGCCTTGGTGATCCCGATGGTCGAAGATACGAGCATCAGAGCTGCCATCGAATAGAAGCCCTTTGCCGCGAAGGATGCTTCCAGAAAGTAGATGCCGCCCGCCATCATTACGGCGGCCACGCCGAAGTTGAAGTAGGTGAACATCTGGAAGGCGGCAGAGGGTTTGCTGGGGATGTAGTCCATTTTCATCATCCTTGATTACTGGCCAATATTTCAACCGGACCGATAGATTTCTTCATTATTGCGAACAGTCGCGGCCCCATCGGGCAAAACTTTGGCGTGTTGTAGTCAAAATTCGTTCAATCAAGCCGTGCGTCCGCGCAGTCGCTCCAGTACGAGGGCCGCATCGGGACGAAGCGGCGCACCTATTCCAGCCGCAGCCAGACGATGCTTCAGCGCCTCGGCACTGGAGGCTGCGGTCAGCTCGATCAACGCGGCCCGGGCAGCCTCGGCCTGGGAGTGCCGCTCCTGAATGCGTGTCAGCGTAGCCTCTGCATCGCCAAGATCGCTGGTGGCGACCATGGGCACACGATTGCGCAAGCGGTGGGTCTGGTCCGCCGCAGCGGCCAGACGCTGGCCGCGCTCCAGTTCACGCAGGCGCATTTCACTGTCGGCAAGCTGCGATCGAAGGGACGCGATTTCGACATCGTAGGTGGCGATCGCCTTGACGGTGGTATCGCGCTCTGCCTCAAGCTGGGCAATTGCACCCGCTGTCTCCGCCGCCAGATCGTCGCGCCCCTTTGACAGCGCTTCGACGGCGCGGGTTTCCAGGTCGGCAATCTGCGCCTCGACACGGGTGAGCGACTTCCTTTCGCGTTCGGCGTAGGCCATCACCACCGCAACGGCGCGGCGCGCTTTTTCAACGCCGGAGGCACAGTCGCGGAGTTGCTGGCGCAGGATTGCCAATGCGTTGGTATCCGTCAAAACGTCGGCCATGTCATTGGACCGGCTGCGAAGCAGGGTGGAAAATGCTTTGAACATCTGTGTTACTCCGTATTGAACATCGTTCATGTCCCCTGTATAGAAGCGTCATGAACGTCGTTCAAGAAAAATATGAACATTGTTCAAGAAACAATCGAGGCGAGAATGAGAAACGATGTCATCGACCGCAAGGCAGATCTGAAAACCCGGCTTATCGATGCGGCAGAGATGGAGATCGCCGAAAAGGGCCTGTCAGAACTGAAAGCCCGGCAGGTGACAGCACGGGCGGGCTGCGCTTTAGGCGGGCTATACACGGCCTTTGCGGATATCGACCTTCTGATCTTGCATGTAAACGCCCGCACGCTTGCCCGTCTGGGCGAGGCATTGCACGCCGCTACCCCGGCTGGCGCCGATCCGGTCAGCGTGATGCACGCACTGGCGGGTGCCTATCTGGCCTTTGCCGAACAGAACCAGCGGCTTTGGGCTGCCGTGTTTTCTCACCAGCTTCCGGAGTCGTACGAAATTCCGGAATGGCACATGGTCAATCATTCCGTCCTCATCTCGGAAATCATCGCACCGCTGTCAAAACTGCGTCCCGATCTTGATCCTGAAACCCGTCGGGTCAGGGCGCAATCGATCTTTGCGGCAGTGCATGGCGTTGTGCAGCTTTCAATGAACGGTCGCTATGTGGGCGCGCCGCGTGCGTTGCTTTCGCGTGAGGTTCATGCCCTTGTAACGGCAATGACCCGCGGCCTGACCACTGGCCAAACCGGAGAAGCGGCGGGTGAAGACGGTGCACCGGTCAGGGTTATCCCCTGAGCGTGCCACCCGTGGCCTTTGTCACCTTCTCGACGATCTTCGCAGAAACACCCGCGATTTCCTCGTCCGTCAGGGTGCGCTCCGTGGGTTGCAGCCGCACCGTCAGGGCAAGGCTCTTGTGACCATTGCCCATTTCAGTGAACTGGTCGAACACGCGTACGCTTTCGATCAGCGCCTTGTCGGCCCCGGCTGCGGCGTTGACCAATACCAGCGCCTCTGTCTCTGAAGGAACCACGAAAGCGAAGTCACGCTCCACCCCCTGAAGGTCGGACAGGGTCAGCGCAGGCCGCGTCGGAGTTTTCACCTTGGGCGCGGGGATATCGGCAAGCTCTACCACGAAAGCCACGGCGGGACCTTTCACATCCATTGCGCGCAGCACGCGGGGGTGGAGTTCGCCGAAGGTGGCCAGAACCTTGGGGCCAAGCTGGATTTGCGCCGAACGCCCCGGATGCCAGCAATCGGCCGCCTTGCGGCCAAACTGCACCTTGGCGGGCGCGCCGAGGGCGGCCAGAACCGCCTCTGCATCGGCCTTGGCATCGAACGTATCCATCGGACGCCGCCCGCCATGAACCTCCCGCCCCACGGCCTGACCGACCAGCAGACCGGCAGCCAGCACCCGCTGTTCGCCCGGCTCCCCCCCAGCGAAGACGGGGCCAACCTCGAACAGGGCCAGATCAGCGAAGCCGCGCGCCTGATTGCGGGCGGCGGCGGCCAGCAGGCCGGGCAGCAGGCTGGGCCGCAGATGGGTCATTTCGGAAGAAATCGGGTTGTCCACCCGCGTTGCATCCGCCCCGCCGCCGAACAGGGCCGCCGCACCGGCATCGATGAAGCTGTAGGTGAGGCATTCGTTGTAGCCGAGCGCCGCAAGCGTGCGCCGCGCCGCCTTTTCCCGGATCTGCATCGCGGTCAGGATCGGTTGCGGCACACCTGGATTGCGGCGCAGCAGCGGCCTGCCCTGCAACTTGGTCAGCGAGGCGATACGGGCGACTTCCTCGACCAGATCGGCCTCCCCCAGCACATCGGGGCGCCAGCTTGGCGGCGTGGCCATGTCGCCGTTCAAGGTAAAGCCCAGCGCATGCAGCGTGGCGCGCTGCGTTTCCGCCGGGATTTCCATGCCGACGAGGCCGACCACGCGGTCGGTATCCAGCCGGTAGCTACGGGACGTGTCTGGGGCCTTGCCCGCCACCACGACCTCGGAAGCCTCCCCCCCGCACAGATCAAGGATCATCCGCGTCGCCAGTTCCATGCCTTCGGCGGTAAAGGCCGGGTCGATGCCGCGCTCGAACCGGTAGCGGGCATCGGAGTTGATCTTCAGCGCACGGCCCGTCGCAGCGGTGCGGATCGGGTCGAAATAGGCGGCTTCGACAAAGACATTCACCGTGGCCTCAGAACAGCCGGACGCCTCGCCGCCCATGACGCCGCCCAGAGCCTCCACTCCCGCGTCATCGACGATGACAGTCATCCCCGGTTGCAGCACATAGGTCTTGCCGTCGAGTGCCGCGAAGCTTTCGCCACCCTCCGCGCCGCGCACAACCAGATTGCCCTTCACCTTGTCGGCGTCGAACACATGCAGCGGGCGATTCAGATCGAATGTGAAGAAATTGGTGATGTCGACCAGCGCGGAAATCGGGCGCAGGCCGATGGATTTCAGCCGCGCCTGCAACCATGCAGGGCTGGGGCCGTTCTTCACGCCACGGATCATGCGGCCCACAAAATGCGGGCAGGCCTTGCCCGCCACATCGGGGGCCAGTGTGACCGTGACCGGGCTTTTGAAGCTGCCGTTTACAGGTTCCGCCAGCAGCGGCTTCAATGTGCCCAAGCCCCGCGCCGCCAGATCGCGGGCGATGCCGCGTACACCCAGGGCATCGGGGCGGTTGGGGGTGATCTTGATGTGAATCATCGGATCGACCGCTTCGGGCCGGTTCGCGGCCAGCCAGTCGATGAATTTCTCGCCGACCTGACCGGAGGGCAGTTCGATGATGCCGTTGTGTTCGTCGGAAAGCTCCAGCTCCCGCTCCGATGCCATCATGCCGTGGCTTTCGACGCCCCTGATCTTGCCGACACCCAGCGTGACATCGATCCCCGGCACGTAGTCGCCCGGTTTGCACAGCACTACGGTGATGCCTGCCCGCGCATTCGGTGCACCGCAGACGATCTGCTTTTCACCTTCGTCCGTCAGCACGCGGCAGACGCGCAGCTTGTCGGCATCGGGATGCTTTTCGGCGTGCAGCACATGGGCAAGGGTGAACGGGGCCAGCCTTGCCGCAGGGTTCACCACCTCCTCGACCTCCAGCCCCAGATCGGTGAGGGCATAAAGGATGTCGTCAAGCGACGCATCGGTATCAAGGTGCTGTTTCAGCCAGGAGAGCGTGAATTTCATCGTGGAACCGTCCGCAAGGGCAAAACCGCCGCAGCCGGGATTAGCCTATCGGGCAGGGTGTTGGAAGGGGGCTATGCTTCGCCAATCTCGGGTGGCTGGCCATCAAGCTGGCCCTGCAGCCACGGTAGCGCGCGTTGGTCCAGCACCTGAATCGGCAGATCGAGCGCGGCGGGGTCTTCGTGCACGTCGAGATAATAGATCGCCCCCTGTTCTGTCCCTTGCCCTTCGCCCGGTGTGTAAAACTCCCCCAGCCCGACGAAATCGTCATGCGCCCAGATGCCGTCGCGCTGCTCGTCGGTACGGTCGAGGCTGAGGTTCACATGACACTCCCAACCATAGCGCGACCGCTGCAACTGGATCGACACGCGGCCAGCCGGCCCGTCCTTCGCCCATGATTTCGCCTTGCGGGTAAAGCCGTGCTTTTCGGCCACAGCGTCGATGGCGGCGGTGATCGCGTTTATCGCTGCCTCGCGCTTCTGCGCGAACTCCGGGTCATGGGCGGCGCGATGTATGCGGGCACCTTGGTCGGGGGAGGGTGGGTTCGGTGCTGTCTTCTCCGCCTCGGGCACCAACGTCTCCGCCCGTGCCGCTTCTTTCTGCGGAGTCGGAAGGTTTGTCAGCCATCTGGGCAGGGGCATGGTGTGGCCTTGTTCTGTTGCGGCGACCCTAAAGAGACCGCCGCGCGGGGGCAACCGGCCGCGCGTCTGTCACAACGGCACCTGACGCCCCGGCGCAGGCCGGGGCCCCGGTTCGGTTGGCACCCTGTTGATCGAGGCCCCGGCCTGC
>JBOFCO010000205.1:0-1901 GCA_051646105.1 Paracoccaceae bacterium | reverse complement strand
CAACGCCGCGCGCACCTTCGGATTGGCGAAGCGCTCATCCTTCATCGACACGGACAGGTAGTAGAACCCCGAGCCCGGCGCCGAGGCGACAGTGATCTCTTCGCTGCCCTCCAGCGATTGCAGATCTGGCGCCTGCATCGAATAGGCCACGTCGATGTCGCCCTGTTCCAGCATCAGGCGCTGCGATTGCGATTCCGGCAGGTGGCGCATCAGCACGCGGGCCATCGCCGGGGCGGGGCCCCAGTAATTGTCGTTCCGCGTCAGGATGATGTATTCGTTCGACGCCCATTGCGTCAGCACGAAAGGCCCCGAACCGGCCGAATTCAGCGTCAGCCAGTCGGCGCCCAGATCGCCGTCCTTTTCATGTTCCATGACGGTCTTGGTATCAAGGATCGAGCCCGGCCCGCTTTGCGCCAGCACCATCATGATCAGGTTGGGGTCATCGGGCTTGGGCAGGTTCATCACGAAGGTCTGGTCATCTTCGGCCACGAACAGCGTATCGGCCGCATCGGCGGTGAAGCCGCGCGATTTCAGGAACGAGGCCTGCGCAAGGTTCAGCGTCATCAGGCGCTTCAGGCTCCATGCCACGTCCTGCGCCGTCACCGGGTTGCCCGAGGCGAATTTCGCATCCTTCCGCAGCTTGAAGCGGATCGACATGCGGTCAGGCGCGACCTCCCAGCTTTCGGCCAGCCGCGGCTGGATCGACCGGTCCTCGGGCGACAGGATCACCAGCGTGTCGTAGATGTTGTTCAGCACCTGAACCGTCTCGCGCCCGGTGATGGTGGCGGGGTCCAGCGTCAGGATATTGCTCATGCTTGTCGCGACGATCAGCTGATCGGCCGGGGTTTCGGCGAGGGCGCCCAAGGGGGCCGCGCCGATCAGCAGCGCGCCAAGCGCGACCGATGCCAGAAAGTGTTTCATGTTTCCTCCCATTTGCCGCGTCAGAGGCGCGCGGCTCGCCCGGTGGCCGCCCTATCAGACAGGCGGAACATTCCATTTCACCTGTCAGGCAAGCATCTGCATGACAGGGGCAATCAGCGCATGGCCAATGGCCGCGGTATTTTCGGCATCCAGATGCACGCCATCTTCGTCGCTGGCGCGGGCAACCGTTCCGGCATCGAAGAACCCACAGCCCAGTTCGGCCGCCAAGGCGCGATAAAGCGGGGCCAGAAGTTCCGATTCGGAAACAATCCGCCCGCCGGCGGCATTGGGCCCACAGGCCGGCGGCGCCACGATCAGCAACCCTGGCCGGGCCGGGCGCGGCTTGTAGGGAAACAGCTCCACAATCTCGGCCAGGCGCCGGATGCCCGCCTGCGCCGAAACCGCCCGCGCGCCATGCACCGCCTTCAGGTCATTGGTGCCCAGCATCAGGATCACCAGATCAAGCGGCATCTGCGCCGACAGTGCCACCGGCAGCGCCTTGGCACCATTGCGGCAGGCGGCCCCCGCATCATCATCGCGGCAGGTCGTGCGCCCGCCGACGCCATCGGCATGGACGCGGGCATCGGTCAGCCCCGCCTCCAGCACCCGCGGCCATTGCGCGGAATCGGGGTGGCGCAGTCCCGTCACCGGATCGGCGCCCCATGTCAGACTGTCACCAAATGCCAGAATATGTTTCATTTCCAGCCTCTTGTGATTACGAAACCCGGTGGTTTTCAATAAAGCCGAAGTCGATATCCTCGCCCAGCCCGGGCCGGTCGGGCACATGGACAAAGCCGTCGCCGTCCATCGGGTCGGACAGGGATTTCAGATAGTCATGCCCGTCGTCATATTCGAGGAACGGGTGCAAAAGCCCGCGCTCATACCAGCGACAGTTCTTGGACGCGGCGACCACATGCAGGTTCATCGCGGTATTGCCAGGCACCTCGCAATCCATGCCAAAGGCCTCTGCCATGCGCATG
>JBOFCO010000226.1:0-24732 GCA_051646105.1 Paracoccaceae bacterium | reverse complement strand
GATCTTCAGGTGAATGGCGGTGGCGGCCTGATGGTGGGGGGGCGCACGACTGCCGAAGACCTGGCCACAATCTGCGCCGCGCATGCCGGGCTGGGCGCGACCGGCATTTTGCCGACGCTGATCACCGACCGGCCGGAGGTTACGGAAAGCGTTGTCGCGGCCGGACAGCAGGCGGCACAGAAAGGCGTGGCGGGATTTCTGGGGCTGCATATCGAAGGCCCGCATCTGGATCCGCGCCGCAAGGGGGCACATGATGCCGCATTGATCCGCCCGATGACCGACACGGATGAGGCATTGCTGCTGAAGGCCGCCGCTGACCTGCCCGCCCTACTGGTCACTGTAGCGCCCGAAGGCGTCACGCCCGACCGCATCGCCCGGCTGGTCCATGCCGGGGTGCGTGTCAGCCTCGGCCATTCCGACTGCGACCACGCGACGGCATTGCGCGCCATCGATGCCGGGGCCAGCATGGCAACCCATCTGTTCAACGCGATGAGCCAGATCACCCCGCGTGATCCGGGTCTGGTCGGCACCGTGCTGGATTGCGGCCTTGCCGCGGGGCTGATCGCCGATGGCATCCATGTGCATCCGGCGAACCTGCGGCTTGCCCTTGCCGCTGGCGGTGACGGGGTTTTCCTTGTTTCTGACGCCATGGCTGTGGCGGGAACCAGCCTGAAGGGTTTTGAACTTGGCGGGCGCAGGATCGAACGCGGTTCGGGGCGGCTGTCGCTGAACGATGGCACGCTTGCAGGCGCCGACCTGACCCTGCCGCGCGCGGTCGCGGTGCTGCGCGCCGCAGGCGCCGCGACAGAACGTGCCCTTGCCATGGCGACACGAATCCCCGCCCGTCTGATCGGGGCGCAGACGGGCGAGCTGCTGCCGGGACGACCGGCCGATCTGGTGTATCTGGACGACAGCGGGGCACTGGCCGGTATCTGGCGGAATGGAAAACCGTTATCCGATCTTTCCTGATGTTACATATTTTCAATATGTTACTCTGCCTTCAACCAATTGCTATCTGATAGCATTCCGCTGAAATTGCATGACGTGACCCTGGTGCCGATGTTGGGGGCAAGCAACCTCCCCCGAAAGGACATCAGATGCTGCCCAATCTCTCTGCCCTCAAGCGCAACTCGGTCGCGTCGCTTCTGGCACTGTCGATCGCGGCCGGTAGCGCCGCCCCTGCAAGCGCCCTTGGCAAGAATGAACGCAAGTTCCTGCAAGGTGCCGCCGCCGCCGCTATCATCGGCGCGCTGCTTTACGACAACGACAGGCGGAACCGGGCCATTCCTGCCCCCGTTGCGCCGCCTGTCACGCGGCAACCGCCCGCGCCGGTCTATGCCCCGCCGCCTCCGGTCTATCAGCAACCGATCCCGACGCAGCCGGTCTATGGCAAAGTGATCGGGCATGACCATCATCGCGCGCCTCATGCCAACAGCATCTATGCAAGTCCCGCGGCGCAGGCTTTCAATTCGTATAACCTGACCGAGCGTCGCGCGATCCAGCGCCGGCTTGCCGCCTATGGTTACTACCGCAGCGGCATCGATGGTGATTTCGGTCCCGGCACCTACAGCGCGATCATGGCCTATGCCCGCGACAGCGGCACGACCGATCGCCTGTCCAGCCGCAATACGGCCTTTGCGGTGCTGGACGGCCTGATTTTCTGAGTGCCCTGTGAATCTGAGCGCCCTGTGAAACAGTGGCATCAGGGCGGGTCCTCCCGCCCTGATGTTTTTCATCATGCCTGCGACAAACCTTTCAGCCCGGCGCCTATTGCCCTGGCGCCACCCTCGGTCAATGCCCCTGCCAGTGCTTCGTCCGCGACGATTGCCGCCGCCTGGCGCAATCGCGCGCCCAGCAGCATAAGCCCGACATCAGATATTTCCACCCAGTCGGGGCCGGGTTCGGGATCGCCACCACCCGGCGGCACCGGCGGAAAAGGAAACTTTCGCGGCGGCGGGCAAATATCGTCAACCATTTGCAGGACGAACCTGCCAGCCGCGTCCTTGTCTCCGCCAACCATTGCGTGATCCGAAACCGCAAGTGCCCGCGTCACCAACGCATCGGCAACCTGCGCCCAGGCGGGCGGCAACGGCTGGGGGTTAAGGGCGACGGCGCCAAATCTGTCGGCTGGCAGGACAAGCGAAAGGTCAAAGGCAAGCCGCCACCAGGGGCGCGGCGGCGGGCCCTGTTCAGGATCCTCAGGGTTCGGACGGCTGGCAAGCGCGTCCATCAACGCAACGGCGCTTTCAACGGGAATGTCGCGCAAGGCAGCGCGGGCGGGACGGGACATGATGTTCATGGGTGCTCCTGAAAATAAAAGTTGGCAAAATCAAAGCCAGCCTGCGAACGGCCGGGAAGAAACAGGCTGCGGGAAGGGTGCGGGCAACCGCAAGAAAATAGGAACGTGAATGAATAGAACAACCTGTAGGCGAAATCTATGCTGGGACAGGATGAGTCGTCAACGTTTCCCTTGTCGGGTATCCGCCCCGGACGGGATCGAAAACCCCGGTTTCCAGTCGAAATCGTCATCCCATGGAAAGCAGGGCCGCATCCGGTGCAGGCTGGTCAATTCTGGAATATCCTGTGGCACCGCGCCATCGCTCAGCGCCATGACGGCGGGATGGGCCAGCGGGGCAAGCTCGGGGGACAGATAACCGGATTTCACCACCACGATGCGCGCCGACGCCGGGTTCAGCCCCAACGCCGTAAAATCGGAAATGTTGTGATAGGGCCGCCTGCGTGCGGAAACCACAACCTGGACGCCGCCGGTTTGCAATACGGCCTGCCGTTCCAGGGATGAGCCGGGATCATGCAGGCGCACAACCCGCACCGTGACGGGAATGGATCGCGCGGAAGAATCCAGCGCTCCGCCAATGCGCAACGAAACCGTCGCCCCCTGCCCCGCTGCGAAAGCCGCATCTGTCGCGCCCGGATCGGCGATCCCTGCCAGCACCACGCCCTGCGCATCCGCCGCCATCAACCGCACCAGAACGTCGGCACGGTCGCCCACGCCGCCACCTGTTGGGTTATCCCCGCTGTCGGCCAGAATTGCGGGGCTTCCACCCGGCAGAACACGGGCGATGGCTTCATCCAGCGCCAGCGTTTCAACCCCAAAGGCGAAATCCCGGCGCAGCGCCCAGTAGTCCGCCGCCAGCCTTTCGGCCACGTCCTGCATCGCGGCCTTGTCGGTTCCCGTCACCACGGCCGCTGCGGTCGCGCGGGGCTCGTCCGCCCAGACGTAACCGACCTGAAACGACGCGTCCCAGACGCGGTCGTCTTCCATCCCCGGCAGTTGCGCATAGAAGCTGCGCGCCGGTTCATCCTCGGTGCTCGTCCGTTCCCCCGGCAGCAGCGCGGGCACCTGCACCCAGCCCACCATCGGGCGTGGGCCACCTTTCAGCGCGCGGATCAGCATCGACACGCTGCGCCGCATCGTCTGTTCGACATCGATATGCGGCGCGGTGCGATAGGTGGAAAAGATGTCGAGTGCGGCAAGGATGCGGGCGGAAAGATTGCCATGCAGGTCGTAGCTTGTGGCGATCAGGCAGTCGGGGCCGACAAGCTTGCGCACCGCAGAAATGAAATCGCCCTCGGCATCCTGCATGCCTGCCACGAACATCGCGCCATGCATGGCAAGATAGACGCCGTCGAGCGGAAACAGCGCGCGCAGGCCGTCCAGAATTTCGGCCTTGAACGCAGTATAGGCACTGGCCGACACAGGCCCGCCCGGCAGGGCGCGGGCGTGAAGCAGTGGCAGAAAAGTCGCGTCGTAATCACGCAGGAAAGCGAAATACGGGTCGTCAAGCAGAGCCTGCCCGCGCAACTGCCGGAAATCACCCGCCGTAGTCGGCACCGGATTGCCGGTGCTGCTTTCCGTATGCAGTCCTGCGACCGCGATGCGCATCAGCTTTCCCAATGTCCGTAAAGGATCGGCATCAGGGACGAAAACGCCGCGAAACGGTCCCAGTTTTTCCGGTCGGCGGCAGTCCACGCCGTTTCGGCAATGGCCGACAGACGCGGAAACACCAGCCGGTCGAACACCGCGCGGTCGGTCATCGGTTCTGACCAGATGCAGGCCTGAATGCCCATGAAGCGTGTAAGCTGCGTATCCGTCCAGCCCGCAACCGGATCGAAATCATAGGTTTCCTTTGGCCCCGACCAGCCCGCCCAGCCCGCACCGGGCTCTGCCCACTCCAGCGACTGCGACATGTCAAGGTAATAGGCCTGTCCGGGAGAAACGACGATATTGTATCCCTCTGCCGCCAGCTTGCCGCTGACCGCGACATCCCGCCAGCCGACCAGATAGGATTGATCCTTGTCGATCACGTCGCCATGCGCGGCTTCTTCCCAGCCGCCGGTGATACAGCCCTTCCCCGCGATATGGTCCTGCACCCGCTTCAGGAATGCGGCCTGCAGGACCGCCGTGGCGGACCCTTCGATGGCGTCCGCGCCACCATGATTTCCAACGGTGTTCTTCAGCCGGCCATGGGCATCTGCCAATCCGCCAGAAGCATTTTCGCGCAACCAGTCCAGCGCCAGCGGCGATCCTGACCATGCCGCCAGCGGTACCTCGTCCGCGCCGACATGGATGATACCGGACGGGAACATTTCCACCAGTTCATCGATGATCTTTTCCAGCACCGGATAGGTCGCTTCATGCGCAGGGTTCAGACAGTTGTTGGGAAAACCCTGCACCGACGTGTATTCCCCCGTCTCTTCGGGGTCCCGCAACTGTGGCAGGGCCGCCAGCATTGCGAAGCTGTGACCCGGGATGTCGATTTCGGGAATGACCTCGATCCCCAGATCGGCGGCCAGCGCCACAACCCCGGCAACCGCTTGCCTGCTGTAATAGCCACCCGTTCGGCCGGGACCGGAACCAAGCAGCGGCGGGATTGGCAAGCCATGCCCGCGCCATGCGCCCACATCGGTCAGTTGCGGAAAGGCAGAAATCTCGATCCGCCACGCCTCGTCCTCGGTCAGGTGCCAGTGAAAACGGTTCAGCTTGTTCCACGCCATGATCCGCAGCAACTGGCGGATTTCGGCCACCGCATAGAACTGCCGCGCCACATCCAGATGACAGCCGCGCCAGCCCATGCGCGGGGTATCCGCGATCCTGCCGGATGCAGGAAGTGACAGCCTGTCCGGATACGTTCTGGCCCCGCGCAGCATCTGCCCCAGGGTGACAAGCCCATACAGAAAACCGGTCTGCGTCGCGGCATGGACAGTGATCGCCGCATCAAGCTCGATCCGGTAGCCTTCTGCGCCCAAGCCCTCTGCAAGCGCGCAGATCACCGGCGCGCCGCCCTCGGATTCGGGCCGCACCAACCCCTCGACGGGGAACAGCGCATCCGCCAGCGCGGCAAAAGTTGCTGCTGCCATTCGCCCGGCGTCATTATCGGCACGGACAGCAAAGCCGGGCGGCAGAGGGCGCACCCCTTCCACTGCAACGTCTGCGGGCCATGGTATTACCGACAGACTGGCAGGTGCCTTGGCTGGAAACGAAAATCGCGCCGTACCTTTGCGCAAAGGAGCGTTGTCCCGGGTTCTGACCGTCGGGGCGACGCTGACAGGCAGGATGGTGCCGTCATCCAGCGCCACATAGGCGGTGGTCGCCCCGTCGCTCCAATGCCGCAACGGATAGGAAAGGCCGGTCGTGGAAATCTCCAGCGCCCCGCCCGGTTGCAGAACATAGCCCGCATCGGGTGTGAATTCGCTGTGGTTCGACAGCCGCTTCGTCAGCCTTGCCCCGGTTGTGTCACCCTTCGGATCAAGCCGGGCCGGGCCGGACAGACACAAGCGAAAGCCGGAAACCGCATCCGTGCCGTGATTGAGCAGCGTCAGCAGATACAGCGCAGGTGTATCGCCCTCTGCCGCGGTCCAGCGGCTTTCAAGGCGCAGGTCGGTCCGTGTCATCGGTTTTCCCTCGGGTATGCTCAGCGGGGGCGGGGTATGGCGAGACCCTGTGCATCGAACAGGTGGATATTTGCAGGATCAATGCTGACCCGCGCCTCCCGACCTTCGGCCAGGTCGGGCTTGCCCTCGAACAGGCCGATAAAGGTATCCGTCCCGACAAGCGAGCTGTAGGTGATCGTGTGGATGCCCAGCCGTTCGATCAGGTTCGGTCGTATCGCAAAGACAAATCCCCCGCCGTCCAGACGCAGGTGTTCGGGCCGAAGGCCCACTGTCACTTTCTGCCCGACAAGCGCGGCAGGTGCGGCATGGGGCAATGCAACCCTGCCGATGGCACCCAGATCAACCTCGACCCCGGCAGGACCGGCTGCCGTACAGGTGCCGTCAATGAAATTCATGCGGGGGCTGCCGATGAACCCGGCGACAAAGCGGTTCTGCGGATGTTCGTACAGTTCCAGCGGGCCGCCGATCTGTTCGATCAGCCCGGCATGCAGCACGACGATCTTGTCGGCCATGGTCATCGCTTCGACCTGATCGTGGGTGACATAGATCATCGTTGTGCCCAGCGACTTGTGAAGCCGCATCAGTTCAATCCGCATGTCCGCCCGCAGCGCGGCGTCAAGGTTCGAAAGCGGCTCGTCAAACAGGAATATCTTGGGTTGCCGCACGATGGCCCGGCCGATGGCGACGCGCTGGCGCTGGCCGCCGGACAATGTGCCGGGTTTCTGATGCAGGCGACTTTCCAGTTGCAGGACCGAAGCCGCCGCATCAACGCGCTTCTTCACCTCGTCATTCGGCAGCCCTTCGACGCGAAGGGGAAAGGCAATATTCTCGAACACGGTCATGTGCGGGTATAGCGCATAGGATTGGAACACCATTGCGATGCCGCGTTTGACCGGCGGGAGGTCCTTGACCGGCGCGCCGCCAATGATGACTTCACCCGCCGTCACATCCTCCAACCCCGCAATCATGCGCAGCAGGGTGGATTTTCCACAGCCGGACGGGCCGACGAAAACCACAAACTCGCCTTCGTCCACCTCAAGGTTCACGCCCTTGATGATGTCGAGCGTGCCGAAAGATTTCCTGAGGTCTGACAGGACAAGCTGGCGCATGAAAACGTCTCCGGTAAGGGTCGCCAGTGCCCCCCGCAGGGGGGCACCGGCTGTTTGTGAGTGGTTATTTGTATTCTTCCAGCGCGGCGGCTGCCGCTGTCAGCGCATCCGCTGGCTCGGCAGCGCCGGTGACAACTGACTGCACCATGTCGATCATGACGTTCTGAAGACCCTTGTAGTCGACGAACAGCGGTTCCGGCCCGCCAAAGGAAATCCCGTCGATGAACGGCTTCCAGTTCGGATCGCCCGCCACCAGCGCATCAACAGCCGGACCGGGCCGCAGCGGCGTCAGCCCTTCGGCCGCTTCATAGACCGGCTGGTTTTCCGGGCTTGCCAGAAACTTTGCCAGATCGATGGCTTTCTCCTCGACGCCGGTACCCTTGAAGATGGCAAAGCTGTCGGTGATCAGCAGCGTCCCCGGGCCCTTGGCATGCGGACCAAGCGGCAGGTTTGCGACGCCCCACTTGAAGGGTGCATCGGCCAACAGACCCTTTGCCCCGACCGAAGCGTGGATCATGCCCAGCTTGCCATCCAGGAAGATGGCGCGAACCTCGTTCTGTTCATACGAGGTCGGCCCTTCCTCGGCATAGGCAGTGATGTCGCGCAGCGCGGTCAGCGCCTCCAGGTTCTGGGGGCTGTCCAGGGTTATGTTGTTGTCGGCATCGATGACCGAGCCGTCATTGGTGTAAACCCAGTGCAGGAACTGGTGCATGGTGTTGTCGAAAGTCTTGGCGACCACACCGAAGCCCGCCGCGTCGGTCTTTTCCGCAATGGCCTTGGCATATTCGATTTCCTCGGCCCACGTGGTCGGCGGTTTTTCCGGGTCCAGTCCCGCCGCCGCGAACAGGTCCTTGTTCCAGTAAAGCGACTTGGTCGAGAAGGCGACGGGAACGCCCCACTGCTGTCCGTCAGAGGTTACGGTGCCCACGACGAAAGGGAAATACCCAGCCTGTTCTTCCTCTGACATCGGCACCGGCACGATCAGTTCGTTCTGGGCGAACTGCTTCAGCGTGCGCGACCCGACATAGGCCAGTCCGACGGGCGTTCCGGCGGCGGCAAGCGTTGTCACCTTGTCCTGGCACTGATCCCAACCCACGGCTTCCGGTGCGACCTTGAAGCCCGCATTGGCGGCTTCCCATTTGGTGATCAGGTCAGCATGCACGGGCGAAAGCTGGTCGCCGCAGGAAATGAAGCTGATCGTCTGGTCCTGTGCCAGCGCCATGCCGGGCAGCATCAGCGCGGTCAGCGCCACACCTGTCCATAGTCCCTTGGATTGTCTCATGGTCGTCCTCCTGTTGATGCCCCTTTGTTCGCGGGGCTGGTGTCTATTCTTTCACGGCACCGGCGGTCAGACCGGCGACGAGATAGCGTTGCAGGAACATGATGATGATGAGCGCAGGCGCGATGCCCACGAAACTGGCCGCCATCAGCTCGTTCCAGGCCACTTCCTGTCGTCCGAAATAGGCGAACAGCCCGATGGGAAGCGGCATGTATTCGGTCTTGGAATTGAAGGTCAGCGCAAAGATGAACTGCTGCGCATAGACGCCGATGAACGTGGCTATGGCGGCAACGATGATCCCCGGCATGGCCAGCGGCAGGATCACACGGCGAAAGATGTAGAAGCGGCTGGCACCATCGGCCCATGCGGCTTCTTCCAGCTCGCGCGGGATGCGCAGCATATAGGCGCGCAGAAGCCAGATCGCCGTCGGGATCAGGAAGGCCACGCCCGGCACGATCATGGCGAAGTAGGTATTCAGCAGCCCGAGCGAATTCATCAGGCGGAACAGCGGGATCAAAAGCACCGCACCAGACACCATGTTCACTGCCAGAAATCCCCCCAGGATTGCCCCGGAATAGGGAAACTTGAACCGGGCAAAGGCATAGGCCGCAGGCACCACCAGCAGCAGCACGATGATGGTCACGACGGTAGAGATGAACAGGCTGTTGATCACATAGCGCCCGAAGGCGGGAACAGAGACCCACATCGAATGATAGGCATCGAAGCTGCCGTTCTTTGGGTAGAAACTGTAGGGCGATGAAAACAGCAGCGACAGCGGTTTCAGCGAAACCAGAAACCCTTCGATGAACGGTGCAAGCACAAAGAACAGCAGCAGGAAGATGCCGAAGTAGATGCCGACCTTTTCATACCATTTGTAGCGGTCGATCATTGCCGAGGTGGGTTTCATTTGTTTGCCCCCGTCGCCAGTCGATTGATAAGCCGGTAATACATCAGGCAGAACACAGACAGGAACAGGCAGATCAACACCGCACGGGCAGAGCCTTCGCCATATTTGTAGGACCCGATCGCGGTCTTGTAGGTATCGATGATCATGGTTGTCGTGCTGCCTGAAGGACCGCCCCGCGTCAGGATCCAGATGATGTCGAACGAATTGAAGGTGGCAATCAGCGACAGCATCGACATGGTCAGCAGCGCTGGCACGATCATTGGCAGGGTGATGCGGCGAAACCGGTAGAAGCGTCCGGCGCCATCGGTCCAGGCGGCCTCGTACAGATCCTTCGGGATCGATTGCATCGCCGCCAGCATATAGATCGTCACCATGGGCACACCGATCCACACATCGGTGACGATCGTCGCCCAGAACGCGGTTTCGCCGCGGGCAAGCAGGGCAATCGGCTTGTCAATGATACCGAAGTTCTGAAGCAGGCCGGAAATCATCCCGAACTGGCCGTTGTACATCCAGCCCCACATGAAGATGCCAACGGCCATCGGCACGATCCATGGTGGCATCAGCAGAATGCGAAACAGGGTACGTCCCGGCAGCGCGGCATTCAGCAGCGCCGCCCCGCAGACGCCGATGATCATCTTGATGGCCACCGAAAAGAACGTCCAGACAAAGGTGCGCAGGATGATGGTGGTGAAATTTCCCGAGAATATCTTTTCGTAGTTGCGCAGGCCGACCCATTTCGTTGTCGGCTTCAACGCGGCATCGGTGAAAGACAGCTTGACGATTTCGACAAGCGGATAAGCCACGATGAACAACACATACAACAGTGCCGGGGTCAGCAGCAGATAGGCAAAAATCCTGGCGCTGCGCGTTTCGTTCATGCTGCAACCTTTCCGGCCAGCGCCGCATCGAAGCGGTCCCACAGCGGGCGCATGTCGATCACGGCTTTTGTGCGCCGCGCCTCATCGATCGCGATTGCGGTCAGCCCGGCCTCCAGCGCATCGATCACCGATACCGGCAAACCCGTGCCTCCCGCCATATGGGCGGCGATGTCACGGGCCATCTGCTCATCGGCTCCGTAATGCTGCGACAGGCCACCTGTTTCGTAACTCTTGTCCGTCAGGCAGTTGCCGGTGCGGGCGTCATGCACCCGAAAGAAGTTGCGGACAAAATCGCCTTCGGCCATGCCTTGCGCACCGACCACACAGAAGCGGCGGAATTCGTCAGGCACGTTCATGTTCGTGTGAAAGGCCAGCGATGATCCGCTTTCATATTCGATGATCGCCGTCTGGTAATCGATGATGTCGGCATCGCTGTCGAACACGCGGTCGCTGCCCATCCAGCCGCTGGGTTTCCGGTAATAGACCTCCAGATCATTGGCACCCAGACCCTGCGGTGCATTCCGGGGGGTAAAGCTTTTTCGCCCGCCGAAACTGGCCACCCGCGCCGGGCGGCAGCCCATCACGCCAGCATAAAGATCAAGGTCGTGGCAGCACTTTTCCAGCAGGAAGCTGCCCGAATACCGCTCATACCGCCGCCAGTCGCGCATGAAGAAGGCGCCATGATAGGGCTGGATATGCTCCGACGCCTCGACAGACACGATTTCGCCCAGACGCCCCTCGGCAATGGCGCTGCGCAGGTCGACATAAAGCGGCGCATAGCGCAGCACCAGTCCGACCATCACCCGGTCGGCGCCGTGCGCGCCAAGCAACCGCGCCAGCTCCATCGTGTCGGCGATGGTGGTAACCACCGGCTTTTCAGTAAAGGTCGCGATGCCACGATCCAGCCCGGCGCGAATATGGTCCAGATGCATATGATTGGGCGAGCCCACCATCAGCAGATCCAGGTCGTCGCGCTTCAGCATGTCGTCAAGCGAGACATGGCTGTCGCCTGCCGAAATCCCGTGCTTGCTCATGTAGTCCAGCCCGGCCGGGTCGGGATCGACATGGGCAGCCACGACAAAGCCGGGAACAACCTCGGTGAAAACCCGGGCAAGATAGCCCAGCCGATACCCAAGCCCAACGATGCCCACGCGCATTCCCAAAGCCACCCCCCAGTGCCAGCGTCACCTCAGAGGGTTGCGCTGGAATGTAAACTATTTACATTTCTAGGACTCAGCTACGCAACCTGTCAAGCCGGATTCGTAGAGTCTTGCGTCGTTTTCGCGCTTCACATATCAGCAAGAATATACGCAAACCTGCTTTTTTCAGCATATTTTGCGCAAACGCCTGAAAACCGGACCGATCGGCACGATGCGGCGGCGCAGCATGTTCTGCTGCGCCCGCAAATGAGCCCCGGCGATGTTGGAAAATTGAATTCCCTACATTTTGGGGTCAACTAGCGATAAGTCATGTAACCCACGAAGCCTGCGATCTTCCAGCGGCCACTGTCACGGCGGCAGATGTACAGCGTTTGCCAGTTCAGCCGGTCAACTGCGCCGCTGGCCAGCCGGATCTCCCCGTCGAACCGCTTGCGCACCAACGCGGCATCGCCCGTGATCTCTATTTCCTCAAGACGTGTGGCGCGGTGAATCCCCGCCTCCAGGTTCTCGGCAAACCTGGTCGCCTGTGACTCTGCCGCCTGCCGCAACCATTCGTCGCGATAGGTCGCCAGTGTCGGAAAGGCCAGCGTCCAGTCGTCGGGGTTGGCTGATTTGTGGGCGTGCAGCCCGGTAAAACCTGCCTCGATGAAATCCCCTGCGACCATCTCCCAATCGGCGGCAACAAAGGCCGCGATGTCTCGTGGCACCAGCATTTCCCAGATCGCATGACGGTCGGGATCATCGGGAAATGGCGTTTGGGAATATGTCATCAGGTTTCCCTCCTCAGTCGCCCAGCGGCAGCTTCGGGTCCTCGACCTTCAGCGTGTTCAGGCTTTGCTTGATGCGCCGCAGCGTTTCCATGACGCGCGTACCACGGGTTTCCGCCACCGCTGTCGCCAGCATGTCGACAAGCGCCAACAGGGCGAAGCGCGACGAGGTCGGCTTGTACAGGTTTCCGTCTTCCACCGGCTGATATTCGATCACCACGTCCGATGCTTTCGCCAGTGCCGAACCGGGTGCCGTAACCGCAGCTGCAAGCGCACCATATTGCCGCGCAACCTGCACCGCATCGATGACGGATTGCGCATATCCCGATGTCGAAAAGGCCAGCACCACCGTGCCGCCGGTCGCTGTGGCCGCGTACATGCGCTGCAACTGCCCGTCGACCTGCGCGATTGCCGACAGCCCCAACCGGAACAGCCGGTTCTGCATTTCGGTCGCCAGCATGGACGAGGTGCCGCCGGAACCGAAACACATGACGCCCTGCGCATTGCCAAGCCGTTCGGCCACAGACATCAGCACCGCCATGTCGGTGGACGAGGCTACGCGCTGAATGGCCGAAACGGCGGCTTCGGACACGATGCTTGCCACCCGCGCTTCGGTGCTGTCACGGCTGACGGGTTCTGCGGTCAGGTATTGCCCGCCGACGGCGATGGCCTGTGCCAGCCAGAATTTGAAATCCCTGATCCCCTCGCACCCCAGCGACCGGCAGAACCGCGTGACTGTTGGTTCCGAGACACCGATCCGTGCGGCAATATCCGATATGGACGCCTGCGAGGCAAAATCGAGATCCTCAAGCACCATCCGCGCCAGCGCCCTGTCGGATTTCGACCCGTCTTGCGCACAGCGTTGCAACCGGGTGATGATATCGATCACACTGCCAAGCCGCGTCATGCCCCAACCCCCAGAAAGCTCATCCGAGTATATCCTCGATGAAGGGCCTGCTGCCCGCCGTTAGCCCTGCATCCACCGGCAGCGCGACACCGGTTATGCCCGATGCCCGGTCAGACGCAAGAAAGGTCACCGCCTCGGCCACTTCTGCCGCTGTGACAATGCGCCCCAAAGGATACAGCCGTTGCAGTTTTCCGGGAATTTCCGGATCGCGCGCAATCCTGTGATCCCAGGCAGGGGTGCGGATAGAGCCGGGACAGACGGCGTTGCACCGAACACCACGCGGACCATATTCGACAGCAATGGCCCGCATGAATGCAATCAGCCCGGCCTTGGCCGCAGAATAGGCCGGGTTACCAAAATGGGAAAGCGCGTTCACCGAAGAAATGAACACGACCGCCCCCCGCCCCCTTTCCGCCATGGCAGCGGCAAGCGGCGCGGTAAATGCAAGCGCCCCGGTCAGGTTCAGATCGATCTCCTTGCCGATGGCATCCGGCGTCATCGCCGTCATGCCCTCGGCCCTTGTCCATCCGGCATTGTTGACCAGAACATCGGGCACGCCGGTTTCTGCAAGGATGGCCAGCGCGGCAGCATCCGCCGCTGCAGGGTCCGATATATCGAACGAACGTTGCGCGACGGCCTCTTCTGGCACAGCAGAAGCGTCTTGATCGCAACCGATGACCCGCGCGCCCTGCGCACTGAATGCTGCAGTCAGAACACGCCCAAGCCCGCCACCTGCACCGGTTATGATGACGGTTCTGCCGACAAAATCCATCGATGCCATACCGCCCCTTGCCTTTGCTCCGCAGGTTTTGGGGAGGCTAGGCAATAAAATGTAAACCAGCAACAGAAATATCTGCTTGAAATGGCCGTTGAATCAAATAATGTAAAAAAATTACGTAATTCTACTGCCCGCAGCAGGCGCACTCCCCGCTTGTGATGGACAGAAAGGGGGGATGCGCAGATGCAAGCCTTGGCGCGATGGTCGGCGCATCCCCTGGCCAGTTTCTTGCCCCGACACGACCTTTAACAGACATGGCCATGCGTATCTTCACAGCCTCCCTCGCCACCGAAACCAACACGTTCTCTCCGGTACCAACCGATCGAGACAGCTTTCTTGCCGCGTTCTATGCGGCACCGGGCGAGCATCCCGAAACGCCGACACTGTGTTCCTCGCCCATGGTGGTGCTGCGCAAACGGGCGGCGGCAGAGGGGTTTACAATTGTCGAGGGCACTGCCGCCTGGGCAGAGCCGGGCGGGCTGGTGCAACGACAGACCTATGAAGGCTTGCGCGACGAAATCCTTGATCAGCTGCGTGCCGCACTTCCTGTCGATGGCGTCGTGCTTGGCCTGCATGGCGCCATGGTGGCGCAGGGTTATGACGACTGCGAAGGCGACCTGCTGGAACAGGTCCGTGCGATTGTCGGGCCTGATGTTCTGGTTGCCTGCGAATTGGACCCCCACAGCCACCTGACGGCGAAGCGGGTGGCAAATGCCGACATCCTTGCCGCCTTTCTGGAGTTTCCCCATACCGACTTCTACGAGCGGGGGGAGCATGTTGTGGACCTGGCGCTCGATGCCTTGAACGGGCAGACGAGGCCGGTGATCTCCACCTTCGACTGCCGGATGATCGCGGTCCTGCCCACCAGCCGCGAACCGATGCGTTCCTTCGTGGACCGTATCAAGGCTCTGCACGGGCACGACGGGATACTGTCCGTATCGGTCATCCACGGATTCATGGCGGCGGATGTGCCGGAAATGGGCACGCAGATTCTTGTCGTCACCGACAATGACAGGGCCAAGGGCGATGCGCTGGCAAAGCGGCTGGGGATGGAACTGTTCGGAATGCGGGAACAGACGATCATGGAACTGGTGCCGACCGGCACCGGCATCGATCAGGCGATTGCCGCCCATGCCGCAGACCGCGTCCGGCCCGCCGTGATTGCCGACACCTGGGACAACCCAGGCGGTGGGGTTGCTGGCGACGGCACATCCATCCTGCGCGAAATCATCGCGCGGGGGATCAACAGCGTCGGCGTGGCGACAATCTGGGACCCTGTGGCCGTCACCTTTGCCCATGCTGCGGGCGAAGGCGCCTCGATCGCCCTGCGTTTTGGCGGCAAGGCGGGCCCACTGGCAGGCGAGCCCATCGATGCGCAGGTTCGGGTCTTGCGTGTGGCCGACGAAGGGTGGCAAAGTTTCGGCCGCAGCCGGGTGACGCTGGGCCGCAGCGCCGTTGTGCGGATCGAGGGGACGGAAATCGACGTGATCCTGAACACCAATCGCACCCAGACATTCGAGCCTGACATCTTCTCCAACCTCGGCATCGATCCGATGGCCAAGGACATCCTGCTGATCAAATCGACCAACCATTTCTTTGCCGGGTTCCAGCCCATTGCGGCGCGGATCATCTATGTTTCCGCCCCGACCAGCTATCCGACTGATCCGGCGACGACCGGCTATCGCAAGCTGTCCCGACCGATCTGGCCGCGTGTCGCTGACCCGCACGGGACAGGAACAAAGTGATCACTTCGCCGACCCTGCGCAACACTGCACCGGTCGGGCTGGTTCTGGCCTGCTTCTTTCTGCAACCCGTGGCTTTCGGCGCATGGCTACCGCGCATTCCCGAGGTGCAGCGGACATTGACGCTTTCGCCGTCTGAACTTTCGCTGTGCCTTTTGGGCATGCCCATCGGCATCCTGCTGACCTTGCCTTTTGGCGGTCGCCTGGTGGCGGCACTCGGGGTGCGACGCATGATGTTTCTGGGCTTCATTGCGTTTCTGGGGCTTGTGCCGCTGCCTGCATTCGCGCCGGCGCCGATAGTGTTGTTCCTGACATTGCTCATGGCCGGATCGGCCATGTCAGTGCTGGAACTGGCCTTGAACATCAGCGCCGACCTAACCGAAAAACAGGCGGGCCGTCCCATTATGAACACGGCCCATGGATTCTGGAGTCTGGGGATCATGACAGGCTCTCTGGTCGGGGCAGGTCTGGCCTGGGCGGATGTGCCGCCGCATTTGGCGGTCGCTGGCATCGCGGCGGTTACCCTGCCGCTTGCGCTTCTGGTTTGCGCAGCACTGCCAATTCTGGAAAAGGCCAGACAGGATCAGGCCGAAGAACGGGATCGCCCACCGCTTTTCGCCCTTCCCGGGCCGGCCGTGGCGCTGATCGGGCTGTTCGTGATCGGCATCGGCATGACCGAAGGTGCGGTCGCCGACTGGTCGGCAATCTATCTGCGTGATGTTTTCGACCTGACAAAGGGTCCGGCGGGTCTGGGTTATGCGATTTTTGCGGGCCTGCTGACGCTTGGTCGCCTGATCGGTGACAGGTTGAAAACCCGTCTTGGCCCGGTGAGGCTGGCGCGGATGTGTCTGGGATTCGCGCTGGCGGGTCTGGGGCTGGTTGTGCTGTCACCGCTGCCCGCCTTTGCCCTTGCCGGATTCGGAGGGGTGGGTTTCGGTGTTTCCGTCGGGTTCCCGCTGGCGGTGACGGCGGCGGCGGATGCCCCGGAACAAACACCTGCCGCCAATGTTGCGGCGCTGACGCTGATGTCGCTGCTCGGGTTCATGATCGGCCCGGTGATGATCGGTGCCCTGATCGAATGGGGTGGTCCGCGCGCCGGACTGGCGGCCTTGCTGCCCTTGCTGTTGCTTAGTCTTGCGATGACGGGCCGACTGAATCCTGACCTGCCGCCCATAGCATCCCGCGCCGCAGAATCGTAGCCATCTGCGGATGCGAAAGTTCCGCCGCCTGATGCCCGAGAGAGGAATAGAACACCCGGCCCGCGCCATGCCGCCGTTTCCATACCACCGGCATCACGACCCCTTTGATCCAAGACGCATGGTCGCCGGTAAAGGTTGTGGTCGCCAGCACCTCGTTCGACGGGTCGGTGTGCATGTAATACTGTTCCGACCTGTAGTCGAAATCACCAATCCCTTTCATCACCGGATCGTCGGGGCGGGTCACATTCACGCGGTAGTCGATGATATTGCCCGGATGCGCGACCCACTGGCCGCCCACCATGAACTGATAATCCACGCAATCGCGGAAACTGTCGCCCAAGCCACCGTGAAACCCGGCAAGGCCGACGCCGCCTTCGACCGCCCGGCACAGGGCATCGGCTTCTGCCTTTTCGATTTTCGACATGGTGACAATGGGCACGATCAGGCTGAAGCCCGCCAGAGATCTTTCCGCCAGGACGGCGGTCCCCTCGGCAACGGTCGGCTGAAAGCCATCCTGCGCCAGCCAGTTCGCAATGATTGCCGCGCAGGCATCGGGCTGATGCCCGTCCCAGCCACCCCAGAAAATCAATGCCGTCTTCATAAAGCGCGCCCCTTTTGCCTACAGTCCGTGCAACCAGGCTGTGCGCTCCGCCAGATCGGGGGCGCCAAAGGCCAGCGATCCCAGCACTACGGTTTCTGCGCCAGCCTTGCGCAGCAATGGCACGGTATGTTCGCGGATGCCACCATCCGCCGCCAGCACGATGCGCCTGCCCGTCGCCGCGATCAACCGCCCCGCTTCCCGCAAGCGGCTTTCGGCGGTGGGGTCCAGCCCCTGTCCCTTGACCCCGATTGCGGTGCCCAGCAGCGTCAGCATGTCCAGCCTGGGCAGCCAGCGCGCGGCGTCGGACACGGGGGTTTCCACCCTCAGCACCATTCCCGCCGCGACACCCCTTGCCGCCAGCAGGTCAAGCGCTGCTTCCGCCACCGCAGCGTTTTCCACATGAATGCTGATCAGGTCGGCACCGGCGTCCGCGAATTGTTCGATTTGGGAAAGCAGCACGGCATCGGCGATCATCAGATGCACATGGATCGGAACAGAACTTGCCTCTCGCATCCGCGCCACAAGGTCGGGAAAGAACAAAAGTGCTGGGGCAAAATGCCCGTCCGCAACATCGATATGCAGCATATCGGCATGGGGTGCGATCCGGCCCAGATCATCCGCCAGCCGCACCAGATCGGCTGACCACATCGAATATTCGCAGATCAGGCGGTTGCGCGGCAGTCGTGAAAGCCAGTCGGCGACAGGTCTTGGCATGGTCAAATCTCCTTCAGGAAAGCGGCGATGGCGGCATGCAGCGCGGCGATATGGGCTGGCTTGTCGCGCCCCTTGGGCGGCAGTTCCACGAACCGCGCACCGGGGATCAGCACGCCAAGACGGTGGGCACGGGACAGCGGATGAATGGCGTCCTCTGCCGTCCCACAGACGAGCGCCGGTAGGGCAAGTGCGCGCAGATCATCCCCGGAAATGCCGGGCCCATCAGCGGAAATCGATGTCAACAGCCGCGCTGTCACCCCTGTCGGCTCGCGGTCGAAAAACCCCATGAGAGAGGCGAGATTGTCCGGGGCTTCCCGTGCCAGTCGCGCGGCGGTGGCGCTGGTCTTGAATTCCTGGCGGGCCTTCCTGGCGGGCAGGTTCGACAGCACCGCGCCGACTTCCGCATTCGGGACCATGTTGTCCGGGGCGCTTTCAGTTACCCAAGCCGGACGCACAAGGATCAACCCGCGCACCAGATCGGGCCGCATCACCGCCAGACGCGTGGCAATTGCGGCACCCATCGAAATGCCGCCGACCACCACAGGCGCATCAATACTTTCCGCCAGAGCAGCAACATCATCGGCAAAGGCGGCGATGGAAAACGCTTCTCCGGCTTCCGAAGCGCCATGCCCGCGGCATTCCAGTGTTATCCTGCGAAAACCTTCAACATCCGGAAAGGCCTCTGCTGTCTGCCGTGCATCGCCACACAGTCCGTGCTGAAAGATCACCGGCGTGCCCTGCCCCCCGGCATCATGAACCGCCAACCGCAGCCCGTCGCGGATCAGCCAGCCGGTCGGAATCATGAACGGGCCAGCGGACGCAGGAAGGCGGCGACAGCAGGCGCTTCGGTCGCCTCCAGCCCGTGCGTCACCAGATCGCCGTCAAAACCGGCTGCCCGCAGCCGTTTTGTGAAATCCGCAAAATCCACGACACCCCGACCTGCCGCTACGAATGCACCCGAGGGGTCTCGATCCTTCGCATGCGCCATTCCAATGTCACCTGCCAGCAGATCGATGGCTTCGGCAATGATGCGGGCGTGGTCGCGTTCGGTTTCGAACAAGTTGGCGGGGTCAAGCACGATCCGCAGACTGGGGCTTTGCAGGTCATCCAAAAGCCGCCGCGCCGCGCGGGCATCGCTGACCACATTGGCCAGTTCGGGTTCGATCCCCAGGGCAATGTCCTTTGCCTCTGCCAGGGTGACTGCCTTGCCCATCTCCTCCATCAGGTCGTGCCATGCCTCCGGCGCGGCATTGTCGGGATGGTGCCGCCACTGGTCGTTAGCATCTCGGGTGCCGGTGCACAGCGTCACCATGCCCGTCCCTATCGCCGCCGCTGCATCGATCAGCACGGCCAGACGACGCAACCCCGCCTGCCGCACAGCCGGATCGGGATGGATCATGTTGTAGGTGCCGGAAACCGCCGCCACCGCAACGCCGGTGTCACGCGAGGCCGCAGAGATTGCCGCCGTCTGCTCATCCGTGATGGCATCAGGCATGGACGCCAACCCCGAACAGGCCATGTTGTATTGAACCGAAGCATAGCCCGCATCCCGCGCCGCGCGCATCGCCGTCAGCGGATCATTTCCCGGAAAGGTCTTGGCGAAAATCCCAAGCCGCATCACAGCGGGCCCGATACGTCGGCCAGTTTCACCGGCTGGCCGGATTTGACCGACTGCGCAATCGCCACCATGGCACGAACCGAGGCGATGCCGTCTTCCAGATCAGCCCCGGTCATCGGCGCCCCACGCAGGATTACATCCGCGAAACCCTCAAGCTGACGGCGATAGAAATGCCCGTCGGCACCCAGAACGCGGCGACTGCCGCCCTCGGCCTCGTGGAAAATATCGACTTCGGACGACTTGTAATACCAGGGGTTATAGGTCTTGCCGAGGATCGAGCCGTTCTGTCCGTAGATCTGGAAACCCTCATGCCAGTCCATCCGCACCGCGACAGTCAGGTCGAGGTGGCCGAGAACACCATTGGCAAATTCCACATCGACAAACCAGCAGCGGATGCCGGCGCGGTTCGACAGCCGCGCATCAACCGCTACGATTTCCCCTGCGAAATAGCGGGCCGTATCGACCAGATGGCTGCCATGGGCCAGCATGTAGTAGCGATCCAGATCGGCCTTGGGGTTTTCGGCAGGTTTCCGCGCCTGTGCGGACGTAACCATCAGCGGCTGCACCGCATCGGTCATCGGATAACGGTGGGTGCTGTCACAGTACCAGGCCTTCAGCGCCACCATCTGTCCCATACCGGTGTCGATGAACTCCTTAGCCGCCTGAAGCCCGGCATCGAAGCGCTTCATATGGCCGACCTGAAGGATACAGCCATTCGCCGCCGCCACGCCACGCAAGGATTCCGCCTCCTCCACCGACACCGCCAGTGGCTTTTCGCAGAGCACGTGCTTGCCCGCCTCCAGTGCACGGCGGGCGGCGGGCACGTGAAAGGCGTCGGAGGTGGCGATGATCACCGCCTCCAACTCCGGGTCGGCCAGCATGGCGTCATAATCGGCAAAGTCACGCGCGGGGGCATGGGTGGCGGCCATGCGGGCACGCAGGTCGTCGGCCACATCGCAGATCGCGTACAGCGTCGCATTCCGCGCCTTGGTGCAGCTTTCAAAATGCGCGGCCTGTGCGATGGGGCCACAGCCAAGCACACCCACGCGCAGCAGGCGGTCATCCTTTTTCGGCATTCATATTCCTCTTGACCAGAACCACCACGGGCCGCGTCGGGCAATCATCCGCCGACCATCAGTTTCACCACCTCGTCATGGTTGGTGTCGGCGATCCGCCGTTCCCCCGCCATGACCCCGCGCCGCAGAACCACGATGCGGTCGGATACGGCGAAGATGTCCTGAAGGTTATGGCTGATGAAGATCACCCCCCGCCCCTGCGCCTTCAACTGGTGGATCAGCGAAATGACCTTGCGTTGTTCTGGCACACCAAGCGCCGCTGTCGGTTCATCCATGATCAGGATGCGGGCGTTCCAGTAGACAGCGCGGCCGATTGCCACCGCCTGACGCTGGCCACCGGAAAAATTCGACACGGGCGCGTTCAGCCGGTTCACGTGGAAATCCAGCAGCGCCATCGTGCTTTTCGCGGCTTCGGCCATCTTGCGCCGGTCAAGCACCGGCAAAAAGCCCATGGCCCTGCGCATGGGTTCCCGGCCAAGAAAGATGTTGGCGCCGATGGTCAGGTTGTCGGCAAGCGCCAGATCCTGATAGATCGTCTCGATCCCCTTTTCCCGTGCCTCTTGCGGGGAATTGAAGCTGACCGGTTGGCCTTCCAGGAGGACTTCCCCTGCAGTGGGTTTGTAGACACCGGATATCGCCTTGATCAGCGTTGTCTTGCCGGCGCCGTTGTCACCGGCAAGGGCTACAACCTCGCCAGCATTCACCTGCATGGACAGGTCTTTCAGCGCCTGCACGGGGCCAAAGGATTTCGACAGATTGCGAACTTCCAACAGCGGGGATGCACTATTCACTTATCCGTCCCCCGCTGATGCGCCGCTGCGCCTGGTCGATCAGGACCGAAATGATGATGACCACGCCAACGCTGATGAATTGCCAGAACGGTTCCACATTGATGAACACCAGCCCGTACTGGATGACCGCGATCACAAAGGCCCCGGCCACTGTGCCAAGAATGGTTCCCGAACCACCGAACAGGCTGGCCCCGCCGATGACCACCGCGGCGACGCTGTCCAGCAGCAGCGGCTCCCCGGCCTGCGCCGCACCTGCGGAAAACCGCGCGGCATAAAGAACACCCGCCAGACCGGCGCAGATACCGGACAGGATGTAAAGGCGCAGGATGTGGGATTTTATGTCGATCCCGGCCCGTCTTGCTGCCTGTTCATTGGCACCGATGGCGTAATTGTGCTGTCCGAACCGGGTTTGGCCCAGCAGGTAATGCATCACCAGCACGAAGATCGCGGTAACAATGACGATATAAGGCACCGGCCCCAGACGACCGTTGCCCAGTGCGGCGAAAAAGCTGTTCTGCACGGGAACCGTAGTGCCGCCTGCCAGCAGGAAGGCCACGCCCCGCGCCACCCCGAACATGCCCAGCGTGCCGATGAACGGAGGCACCTTCAGCCGCGAAACCAGCAGGCCGTTGACCGTGCCGGGGATCATTGCCACGGCTATTGCCACCAGCGTTCCAAACAGGACGGCCATGGGCATTCCCATGCCCGGCGTTGCCCAGTTGATGACATGCGCCGAAACCACCGCCGCCAACCCCATGATGAAGCCCATCGACAGGTCGATACCGCCGGAAATGATCACAAAGGTCTGACCCGTCGCGAGCAGCAGCGGTGCGACCGCGAAAATCGCTATCGACTGGATGTTGAACGGATTGAAGATGAACGTGCCGCCAAAGCTGATGCGGCTCCAGATTTCAAAGCCAAGGATCAGCGCGGCCAGAAACAGCCAGGCCCGCAGATCGGCGATGCGTTGCAGAGTGGTGCGCGCCTTGTCGGCGTGATCGGCGGGCGGGCTGACATGCGCCTGCGCCAGAGGGGGCGTGCTCATAGGGAGTCCTGTTTTGAGATGCGGCCCGGCAGCGGAAGCCACCGGGCCGCCCGTTCCTGAAACGCAGCTTATTCCGAATAGAGGTATTTCGCCACGTTCGGATCATCGATGTTGCTGGCATCCATGATGGTAAAGCCCGTGCCGATATTCACCGGGATCGAATTTCCGGTCAGGTGGGCATAGGCCGACATCACGCCATAGTAGCCGATTTCTGCCGGGTGTTGGGCAATTGCAACGTCAACCAGCCCCGACTTGATGTCGGCAACAATGCTGACCGGTGCGTCAAACGCCACGACCTTGATATTGCCGGTCTGGCCCGCCTGCTTGACTCCGTTTGCGGCCCCAAGCGCCGAGAACAGGTTCGCGCCGAACACGCCTTTCAGGTCTGCATCACGGGCAAACACGCCCTGAAGCTGCGATGCGGCCTTGTTGGCGTCATTGTCGTTGAACTGTGTTTCCAGCACGGTGATACCCGGAAACTCCTCGGCCATCGCGATTTTGAAACCTTCCTCGCGCTGGTCTGTGGTCGAAATGCCCGGCTTCACGTTGGACACGAACACCTTGCCTTCGCCGCCGATGGCGGCTGCAAGCGCCCGTGCGGCGATCTTGCCACCCAGAACGTTGTCAGACGCGATGTAGGACAGCGGGAAATCACCATCGCCTGCGCCAGTCTGATAGGAACCGGTCCCGATGAAAGTATCGACGGTGATGACCGGAATGCCTGCATCGACGGCCTTCTTCAACGGCTCGATCAGCTGCACCTTGTCGGTCGGCGCGATCAGGATTGCATCCGGGCCACGGGCGATCACGGCATCCAGCACCGGAACCTGTGTGACAGGGTTGAAATCGGGCGCACCCTGAAACACCAGTTCCACGCCAAGGGCGTCGGCTGCTGCCTGTGCCCCACGGTTCATGGTGATGTAGAAACCATCAGTTGTCAGCCCGGGAATCAGGGCTATCGTCAGTTTGTCCTGGGCCAGTGCTGGCGTTGCCAGGGTAAAGGACGCGGACAGGGCGGCCGCTGCGGCTGCCCCGAAGAATGAACGGCGCTTCATGACTATTCCTCCCAATGAAGCCGTCCCACCGCTGCGGGTCGGTTCACGGCTTCGGTTTCGGTATCCCAAATACAAGCCGAGACTGCAGTCCCGTCAAGAAATTTTTTTCTGAAATATATTCCGATACCTTTCGGGGCCGTCAACCCTACCCTAAAGCAGGTCGAGTATGGCTTCCGCCGTCGGCACATCCGTGACCAGCGCGTTGACCAGTTCGCCCCGCGCGGCGGCAAGAATCGATCCAGCCTTATTCGCGCCAGTGGCAAGCCCGACGCACAGTCTTGCCTGCCGAAGCTGCGCACAGGAAACGGCGATCATCCGCTCTTCTCCGTCCCAGTCGATCAAGCGTCCCTCGCTGTCGAAATAGTGGCGGATCACATCGCCCGCGACATTGACAAGCCGCTGCTCGGGCAAGGTGGCGATGCTGGCCTCTGGCGGGGTCAGGGCGTGTGGCAGGCCGATGCCAACAATCGCCACATCGATGCGCCCCCACAGATCCACGGCCTGACGGATCGCCGGATCGGCAAGAAAGCTGTCGCGCGCCGCCGCCGATGGCAGATAGGGCGCATGGATGAAATAGGGCGTGCCCCCGATCTGAGCTGCGGCGACGCGCACGAATTCGTTGATCTGGAAATGCGCCGCCTCCTGCTGCATGCCGCCGGTCGCTGGCACCACCAGCACACCCGGCAGCGGCGGCAGGCCAGCCTCCAGCATGGCGCGAATCGTGCGCCCCCAGCCAAGCGCGATCACCGAACCGGGGCCAAGTTCTTCTGCCCGCAGAATCGTCGCCAGCGGTGCCGCCAGCGTGACGGGCGTGCTGCCGGACGGCGCTTCCACCACCGCTACCCGTCTCAGCCCCAGCTTGCGCGCCAGCGTTTCGCCCAACACATCCGGGGCGACCATATCCCGCACCTCGATCCGCACGATCCCTTCGGCCCGCGCCCGTTGCAGCATCCGCGAAATGGTGGCTGTCGACAGGCCAAGCTGTTTGGCGATCTGCACCTGCGGCAGATCGGCTTCGTAATGAAGCTTTGCCACCATATGCAGCATGGCCCGGCTTTCGCCGGATTCAGATGGCTTCGGGGCACTTCGTACTTCGGACAGGTTGCAATTCCTTTCTGCAACGTGTTACAGTTTTCTGCACAACTTATTGCGCAAACGCGGCACGCTGGCAATCGCCATGTTCCGGCGCA
>JBOFCO010000148.1:0-18221 GCA_051646105.1 Paracoccaceae bacterium | reverse complement strand
GCGGGATCGGTGGCCAGCAGCGCCCGCGCATCGCTTTGCGCCAGCGCCATCAGCCCCGCCTGTCGTTCCACATCAGCGATACGGAACCGGGGCAGGCCCGATTGCGCCGTGCCCAGAACATCCCCCGCGCCGCGCAGGGCAAGGTCTTCCTCGGCAATGCGAAAGCCATCCTCGGTTTCCCTCAGGATCGACAGGCGCCGTTCGGCGGATTCCCCCAGCGGAGCCTGATACAGCATCAGACAGGTGGATGACGCCGCCCCCCGCCCCACCCGCCCCCGCAACTGGTGGAGTTGCGCAAGGCCGAAGGTTTCCGCGCGCTCGATCACCATGATCGAGGCATTGGGCACGTTCACCCCCACCTCGATCACTGTGGTTGCCACCAGCACCCGCGTTTCCCCGGCCACGAACCGCGCCATGGCGGCATCTTTTTCGGTGGGGGGCATCTGGCCATGCACCAGCCCGACGACACCTTCACCCAAGGCCGCGCGCAGACGTTCGAAGCGGTCCTGCGCGGCGGTCAGATCCACCACCTCGCTTTCCTCGACCAGCGGACAGACCCAATAGGCCTGCCGCCCTTCGTCAATGGCATCGCGCAGATGGGTCACGACCTCATCCAGACGGGCTGTGGACACCAGCGCAGTTTTCACCGGACTGCGCCCCGGCGGCTTTTCATCCAGCACGGAAATATCCATGTCGCCATACTGCGCGAGGCTGAGCGAGCGGGGGATCGGCGTGGCGGTCATCACCAGCACATCCGCAGCCTCGCCCTTTGCGCCCAGTTCCATCCGTTGCGTCACACCGAAGCGATGTTGTTCGTCGATCACCGCCAGCCGCAGGTCGGCGAATTCCACATCGCGCTGGAACACGGCATGGGTGCCCACCAGAATCCCCGTTTCACCAGAGGCCAGCCGCCCGAGCTTGCCCGCACGTTCCGCGCCCTTGTCGCGCCCGGTCAGGATTTCCAGCACCACCCCCGCGGCGGCGGCCAGCGGTGCAAGCCCGTCGTAATGCTGACGGGCAAGAATTTCGGTGGGGGCCATCATCACCCCCTGCCCGCCCGATTCGACCGCGATCAGCAGCGCCATCAGCGCGACCAGCGTCTTGCCTGCCCCCACATCGCCCTGAAGCAGCCGGTTCATGCGCTGATCACCTGCCATGTCGGCGGCAATCTCGGCAATGGCGCGGGTCTGCGCGGCTGTCGGCGCATATGGCAGCGCCTCCAGCACCCGACCCTGCAAGACCCCCATGGCGACCGATGCCCGCCCCTTGCCCCGGCGCTGCTGTCGCCGGACCAATGCCAGCATCAGCTGGTGCGCGAAAAGTTCATCATAAGCCAGCCGTTGCCGTGCGGGCGCATTCGGGGACAGGGCCAGTGCATCAGCGGGGCTATGGGCGGCGACAAGGGCGGCGCGCCACCCCGGCCAGCCTTCTCGCGCCAGCAGGCTTGCGTCGATCCATTCCGACAGATCTGCGGCACGATCCAGCGCCGACGCCACTGCCTTTGCGATCAATTTCTGCGTTAAACCGGCCACCAGAGGATAGACGGGTTCATAATTAGGGAGTTCCCCCGCCTCCTCCAGACGCAGGATATGGTCGGGATGGACGATCTGCGCGATCCCGTCGAACAGCTCTGCGCGGCCTGAAATCAGCCGCCTCTGGCCGGTGGGAAGCTGTTTTTTCAGCCAGTCCTCGCGCGCATGGAAAAAGACGAGCTGAAATTCCGTCACCGCATCGCGGACCATGACCCGGTAGGGCCGCCCTTTCTGCCGGGGCGGGAAATGTCCGCCGACAGTGATTTCCAGCGTGACCGTCGCGGGAAGAATGGCATCGCGGATGCTGGCAACCGGTCGTCGGTCCACACCGGAATGCGGCAGCACGAACAAAAGATCGCGCGGGCGCTCCACCCCCAGCCCTTCCATCGCTGCGGAGGATTTCGGGCCCACACCTTCCAGCGTTTCCAGCGAGGCAAACAGCGGAAACAGAATGGGCGGGCGGGAAAGCTCTGCCATATCAACCGCCGATCAGCGCCAGCCAGCCGTCTTCGTCCAGCATCGGAATACCCAATGATTCCGCCTGCTTGGCCTTGGACCCTGCACCGGGACCGGCGATGACCAGATCGGTTTTCACGGAAACGGACCCCGCAACCTTGGCCCCCAGCGCCTCTGCCCGCGCCTTGGCCTCCGCCCGCGTCATCTTTTCCAGCGTGCCGGTAAAAACCACGGTCTTTCCGGCCACCGGGCTGTCGGTGGCGACGGCGGCCACCGGTTGCACCGACAGATGCCCGACAAGCGCATCCATGGCGGCGCGTTCCGCCGGATTGGCAAAGGCGTCGGTCAGGCTGGTGGCCAGGATGTCGCCAACGCCGTCGATGGCCGTCAGGTCCTGCCATTCGACCGTGCCCGGCTGCGCAACCGTCATCGCCCGTTCAAAATTTTCCCATGTGCCGTAATGCCTGGCCAGCAGACCCGCAGCGGCTTCCCCCGCGTGGCGAATGCCTAAGCCAAAGATCAGCCTGTCCAGCGGGATCGTCCGCTTCGCCTCGATCGCGGCGAAAAGCTTGCGAGCGGAAGTTTCCCCAAAGCCATCGCGATTTTTTAGTTTTTGCAATGGGTTGTCGGCGTCTCTTGAAGCAAGGGTGAAGATGTCTGCGGGCTGCTTTACGGGCAGGCTGGCGTCGTTGAAGAACATTTCCACCTGCTTTGAGCCCAGACCTTCGATGTCAAAGGCCGCGCGGGAAACGAAATGCTTCAGCCGTTCGACCGCCTGCGCCGGGCAGATCAGCCCGCCAGTGCAGCGGCGCACGGCATCGCCCGGTTCCCGGTGGGCCGGACTGCCGCATTCGGGGCAGGTTTCCGGAAAGACATATGCTTGCGCACCTGTTGGCCGTCTTGCCAGATCGACATCGGCCACCTTCGGGATCACATCACCCGCGCGATAGATCTGCACCCAATCCCCCACCCGAATGTCCTTGCCGCCCCGGATCGGATTGCCACGCGCATCACGCCCGGCGATGTAATCCTCGTTGTGCAACGTGGCATTCGAAACGACAACGCCACCCACGGTTACAGGTTTCAGCCGCGCCACCGGCGACAGCGCGCCGGTGCGGCCGACTTGTATGTCGATGCCCAGAAGCTCCGTCCAGGCGAGTTCCGCGGGGAACTTGTGGGCAATGGCCCATCGTGGGGTCGTGGAGCGGAACCCCAGACGTGCCTGTAGCGCCAGGTCGTTCACCTTGTAGACGACGCCGTCGATGTCATAACCCAGCGTGGCGCGCTGCGTTTCGATCCTGCGGTAATGCTTCAGCAGCGCTTCCGGCCCGTCGCAAAGCGCCGTCAGGGGATTGGTCTGGAAACCCAGCGCCGCCAGTCTTTCGATTGCCGCCATCTGGGATGTTGCCAGCGGTTCGGACAGCGCCCCCCATGAATAGGCAAAGAACCGCAGCGGGCGCTGCCGGGTTATTGTGGCGTCAAGCTGGCGCAGGCTGCCCGCCGCTGCGTTGCGGGGGTTGGCAAAGCTCTTTTCCCCCGCAGCATCAGCGCGCGCGTTCAGCGCGGCGAAATCGGCGTGACTCATGTAGACCTCTCCCCGCACCTCCAGCACATCGGGGAAAGTCTGGCCGGAAAGGGTCAGGTCTGCGGGAATATCTGTGATGGTGCGGGCATTTGCGGTGACGTTTTCACCCACCTCGCCATCGCCGCGCGTGGCAGCCTGCACCAGCCGGCCCTTTTCGTAGCGCAGGGACAACGACAGGCCGTCAATCTTGGGCTCTGCGGTAAAGGAAAGCACCGCATCGGCGGGCAGGTTCAGGAACTTGCGGACGCGGTCTGCGAAATCGACAATATCGGCATCATCAAAGGCGTTTCCCAGGCTGAGCATGCGCACCGCATGCGTCACCTTGGCAAATCCGTCCTGCACGGGTGCGCCAACGCTGTGCAATACACTGCCGGGCCGGTTCAGTTCGGGAAAGCGCGCGACGATGGCCGCCAGCCGCCGTTTCAGCCGGTCATATTCGGCATCGTCGATTTCCGGCGCGTCATCGGTGTGATAGGCGGTGTTGGCCTGCGACAGCCGGGTTTCAAGAACCGCTGCCTCTTCATGCGCGGTTTCCGCTGTCAGGCTTGCAACTGCCGTTTCCCCTGCCATTCGCCCCACCTGTCGCCCATTGCCCCGTGCCTGCCCCCAAAGTCATAGGTGCGGCACGGGATCAGGTCCAGAGCGGAGCGCAGAAGGGGACGGTCGGGGATCAGGCCCCAAGCGCCATACGACGTTCCTGCTGATGGGCAGAAGGTTCACGCAGCACATAGCCACGGCCCCAGACGGTATCGATGTAATTCTCGCCGCCCGTCGCCTCTGCCAGCTTCTTGCGCAGCTTGCAGATGAACACGTCGATGATCTTCAGTTCCGGCTCGTCCATGCCGCCATAAAGGTGGTTCAGGAACATTTCCTTGGTCAGCGTCGTGCCCTTGCGCAGCGACAGCAGCTCCAGCATCTGATATTCCTTGCCGGTCAGGTGCACGGTCTTGCCTTCGGCATCCACCGTCTTGGCATCCAGGTTCACCGCGACCTTGCCGGTGCGGATCACCGATTGCGAATGTCCCTTTGATCGGCGGATGATCGCATGGATGCGCGCGACCAGTTCCTCACGATGGAAGGGCTTGGTCATGTAGTCGTCGGCGCCGAAACCGAAACCCTTGATCTTGTTTTCGGTGTCGTCCGCGCCCGACAGGATCAGGATCGGCGTCGTCACCTTGGCCAGACGCAGCTGGCGAAGCACCTCATGCCCGTTCATGTCGGGCAGGTTCAGGTCCAGCAGGATCAGGTCGTAGTCATAGAGCTTGGCAAGGTCGATTCCCTCCTCGCCAAGATCGGTGCAATACACGTTCAGGTTCGCATGCGTCAGCATCAGTTCGATGCTGCGCGAAGTGGTCGGGTCGTCTTCTACCAGCAAAATGCGCATGTCGTCCTCCGCAAGCCCAGTCCCGGACAGACTGGGTGACAAAGGTTAATCGCAAGTTACTGTGGCAAATGAATGACCAAACTATCGTTAAAGTTGTCTAAAACCACGGATCGCCGTCACTTTCAGCGCCTCGGTTCCATGCAGGGCCAGGGCATCGCGCCAGGTTTCGAACTCCTCCGCCGAGAGGTCATAGCGTTTCAGCGCATCGTTCAGTGGCAACAGCCCGTAAGATACGGCCTGCACCACCTTCAGCTTGCGTGAGGCGACCCAGCGCCTTGTGTCCGGCGATGGCAGGTCAGCGCGTGTCAGCACGGTGCCATCAGGCAGGGAAACGGACCGTGGCCCGTCAATTTTCTTGAGATACATGTCACACCCTTCGTTTTCCCGATGGCGAGACTGCCCCCTCACACTTAAAGAGCGGTGAAACCCGGACTTGAGAGTAGATCGCATTTTCCTATATTTCGCTGAACCCCGGAGGTTCTGATGCCCCTCGACACCGCCCTGCTGAATTCGCTGGGCTTCGCAAAAGCCCCGAAAGATACCCGCGTGGTGGTGGCCATGTCGGGCGGCGTCGATTCGTCGGTTGTGGCCGCACAACTGGCCGAGGAAGGCTATGACGTGGTGGGCGTCACATTGCAGCTTTACGATCACGGCGCGGCGCTGGCGAAAAAGGGTGCCTGCTGCGCAGGGCGTGACATCCACGATGCCCGCCGCGTGGCCGAAACCATGGGATTCCCGCATTACGTGCTGGATTATGAAAACATGTTCCGCGAAGCGGTCATCGACGAATTTGCCGATGCCTATCTGGCCGGGGCAACGCCCGTGCCCTGCATCCGCTGCAACGAAAGGGTGAAGTTCAAGGATCTGCTGGCAACCGCGAAGGACCTTGATGCCGATTGCATGGCCACCGGGCATTACATCCAGCGCAAGATGGGCATGCACGGGCCGGAACTGCACCGTGCGGCGGATGCGAACCGCGACCAGAGCTATTTCCTGTTCTCTACCACGCCGGAACAGCTTTCCTATCTGCGCTTCCCGCTGGGGCATCTGGGATCAAAAGCGGAAACACGGGCACTGGCAGCCAGGTACGGCCTGCCGGTGGCGGACAAGCCGGACAGTCAGGATATCTGCTTCGTTCCGAACGGCAATTATGCCGCGGTGATCGAAAAACTGCGCCCCGGCGCTGCCGATCCCGGAGAGATCGTTGATCTGGACGGGAATGTACTGGGCACCCACAGTGGCGTGATCCATTACACCATCGGCCAAAGGCGCGGGCTTGGCGTCGGCGGGCTTGAGGAACCGCTTTATGTGGTTCGGCTGGACCCTGCCATGCGGCGGGTCATCGTCGGGCCGAAGGCGGCGCTGGCGACCCGGCGCGTTGCCTTGCGCGAAATCAACTGGCTGGGCGATGCGCCCCTCACCTCCCGCGCGGAATGGCCTGTCGAGGTGCGCGTGCGCTCTACCCGCCCCCCGCGCGAGGCCGTGATCCGGCCGCTGTCGAATACGGAAGCCGAGGTCGAACTGATCGTGGCCGAGGAAGGCGTCAGCCCCGGCCAGGCCTGCGTGTTCAACGAAACCGCTTCGTCGCGTATCCTTGGCGGCGGCTGGATCTGGCGCGGGCGCTGATCTTTGGGCGGATCGCCGGCGGCTTCCTTGCGCCTCCGGCGGGGATATTTGCGGTGTTATGTAGGAAACGCACCAAGGGGGAAGAATGTCAGTCTTCCAGCCGAACGCCAATCGCCTTGAGGCGTATCTTCATCGCCGCTTGCGAAACCTCAAAGAGCCTTGCAAGCTCCTCCACATTATCCCTGATGGGGTCGTATCGGTCGCGCAATACGTTGATCGGCATGAGAAGGTCAGCAGCGAACCTGTTTGCCTGAACCTCGTGAAGCGGCGATAGCGGCGCTACCGGATTATCCCTGCCGCCATTTGCAAAAAGCCTATCCAGATGTTGCTTGCCGTCCATGAGGTCTCGGTGCAGCAGGTAGTGACCGAGTTCGTGTGCAGCAGTAAATCTCCGGCGTTGATAGCTTTCTTCGCTGTTTACCGTGATGGTGCAGAACGGCTCGTTGTAGTCAATCCTACCAGAAAGCCCCGCGCCCATCGGCTGCTCAAGATAAACTATGCCAAGTTCCTCAATCAGCCCAAAAATGTCTATTGGCACATCCTGAGAGCGGCGGAGGACGACCTCCATTTCATCTTTCATTTGGCTGACCCTCCCTCATCATCTAGCGCCTGCATCATGTCCACTATACCATCCCCTGATGTCGATGTCGCGCCATTTCCTTCTCGCATCGCCAAGTAGTCGAGGGCTGCCCTGTGCGCCATGGGGGGGACAATGTCTCGAATTTCGCGCAACGCAGCTTTTTCTGCGATCCGCCGCGCCTCTGCGGAAGCAGCCGCTTGCGCTGATCCCCGGATCATCCAAAAGCCCGCCAAAGCCACGATTCCGATGAATGTTTGAAGGACGGTTAATGATACTGAAAGGCTCTCAACGGACGGCCATTTGCCGCTTATGTTCCACAGCAACAGAATGAAAAAGAAGTTGCCAATACCCAAAAGCACCGCGACCACCAGCCATAGGTCGCGCCCCGTGACCTTTGTTTTTTCGTCATCGCGCTTATTCATGATCGCGATCCACTAACCGAGCCGCAACGCCCATGTGATGACCACCTTGACCAGACCGACTGTCGCGGCGGATTAATCCAGGCGCAACGACGAACACCCAAGCGCGGTAAGACATTGGAGAAAGAATCCTGCGGTGAATTTGCCCCTACTGACCTTATTCCGCAGGTTGCGCTCGTTGTCGTCAACACCAATCGCAGATAGCGCCTCGACAAGTTGCGCATATGTCGTGCCGCGCCGCGCCATTTCGGCCCGCAGCAAGCCCTTTGCCTTCTCTTCCCAGTCAGTTCTTTCCGGCATGTCGTCCCCTTCAATGCTTGTGTCATCATATTTGATGCTAAAGCCCTTGACAAGATGACGTGCCGTCATCATATTTGGTGCACAAGCACTGGATACGATGACAAATGGCGCAACACTTCCTCCTTTCCGCTGCGGCTCGCACCCTGAGCCTGAAAGCGATCTACAAGGCCGGGGAAGAAGCGGCTTATGAAACGTTTTGCAAGATGCGCTGGACCGATGGCGAAGCGGTGTGCCCGGATTGCGGCTGCTGCGAAACCTACAAGATCACCACGCGCCGCCGGTTCAAGTGCAAGGGCTGCCACCACCAGTTTTCGGTGACTTCCGGCACGATCTTTGCCAGCCGCAAAATGTCCTTTGTCGATGTGCTTACCGCGATCTGCATCACCGTGAACGCTGCGAAAGGCGTTTCGATGGTGCAGCTTTCGCGTGATCTGGATTGCCAATACAAGACGGCTTTCGTTCTGGCGCACAAGCTGCGCGAAGCGATGGCCCTTGAAGTGCAGACCGGGGAAATCCTGTCGGGTCACGTTGAAATCGACGGCGCATACTTCGGCGGTCATATCCGCCCGGAAAACCTGAAAGCGGATCGCGTAGACCGTCGCCGCCGGGAACACCAGAACGGACGCCGCCGCGTCGTTGTGGTCATGCGTGAGCGCCTTGGCCGCACACTGCCCAAAGTCGCTGTGGCAGAAGCCGAAGGCGTGGCGCTGGTACATGAGAACGTTGACCGCATGGCTACTCTGTCAGCGGACGAAGCCTCCCACTGGGATATGCTTCATGCGGGATGGTCGGTTGATCGCGTCAACCATAGCGAAGTGTATTCCGACCACGGCAAGCACACCAACTGGGCAGAAAGCTACTTCTCCCGCCTGCGTCGGATGGTGCAGGGACAGCATCACCACGTCAGCCCCCAGTACCTCTACCAGTACGCAAACCAAGCCGCATGGCTGGAAGACAACCGTCGCCAGAGCAACGGCGATCTGGCCTTCGGTCTGGTGCAGAACGCGATGGGATCGCCCGTTAGCCGCGCGTGGAAAGGCTACTGGCAGCGGGCGGCGTGAGCCAGAACACCATATGAACGTAACCAGCCTAGACAGGAAACATTTGTATCAGTATTTTAGGGGGGGTGGGTGAACCGGGATTCACCGCCAAGATCGTCCCGGCCCTAAATTTGAAACAAGCGCCGCAGCGCCTCCTCCCACTGATAGTATGCGTGACTTAGCCTCTCGAATCAAGGGCTGTCAAGCATTACGCTGCGGCGCAGAATGCCCTAGGAGGGCGCTATGAGAGCAGATGATGCAGGACAACTGATCCTGAGAGGACGCAAGATTCGGGTAGATGACGATGGGTTTGTTTGCCTGAATGATATTCACAGGGCGGCTGGTTTCAGTACCAACAACCGCCCCGTAGATTGGCAACGGCTTAGTACAACTCATGCCCTGATTGTTGCTACACACGAGCGAATAGTGGGAAAATCCCACCAATCAAAATTTCGCACGTCAGACGTGTACCGCGCAAAATCTGGTGCCAATGGTGGTACTTGGGCGCATCCCATCCTCGCAGCGGCTTATGCTGGCTATCTTAAGCCCGAACTTGAAGTGGAAATGCGTGAGGTATGGCTACGCTACAAAGCAGCCGATCCTACGCTTGCCGACGATGTTCTGTCTCGCGCCACAGATGAGCAAAACGAATGGGCAGCAGTTCGCGCTCTGGGGCGTGTCAAGCGAAACGACTTTACCAAGGCCCTAGATAAGCATGGCGTAGAGGGCTTCGGCTTTGGGAACTGCACGAATGCGGTCTATGGGGCGCTATTCGATGCAACGGCAAAAAAGCTTAGAGAAGTCCGCGCGCTTCCGGCCTCGGCAAACCTTCGCAACGCAATGACTAAGGATGAGTTGGTGTTTGTGATGGCGGCGGAAACTCTGGCAAGGCAGAGGATTGAAGAGGAAAACCCGCACGGCAACGGGCCCTGTACCGACGCCACGAAGCGTTCGGCTATGCGCATCCGCAATGCGATAGACGAAGACACAAAGGACCGACAAAAACGGCTTGGCTAAGTGATATGCTGGCCCTTCATTGGGCCAGCCGCCACAGACGCCCATCCCTGACGGCAAACCCGTTGGCTACCATCCGCGCCAAAGACTGGTGAATGCGCGCCTGCGCTTCCGTGTAGCTGATTTCTGGCCGTTGCTCTGCCACATGTGCCGCAAGGGCTACCCCGCCCTTTGGGCCGTCTTTCAGCGCATTGGCTAGCAACTGCGTCAATTCTCGACGCGCAAATATGCTTTTGGTTTGCTGTTTTGGAATGCGAGGCAGATCAACGCCCCTTAGCCTTAGCAATGCCTCGACATGTTCCAAGCCTTCACCATTGCTGCTGATGATATTCTTCCGCAACGCCAGCAATGCCCCGTCTATCGACTTGTCCAACATGCCGGAATACTAGCGGATTCAGCGGGTTGCCGCTATGAAGTGCTTGGTGCAGTTGATACATAAGGCCGGATATTTGAACCAGACTGAACGGGTAGAATGAACAGGCAAACGCCGCGCTGCTATTGCCCGAGCGCGGCGAGCACGGATTTTGCCGCGCGCAGGCCGGGATCCTCCCCACCCCGCCCCAGACGGTCCATGGTCACCGCCATGGCACGACGCTGATCATCAAGCGCATCGGGCGTTTCAAGAACGCGGGACAGGGCGCGGGCAATCAGGGCCGGCTTGCAGTCCTCTCCCAGATATTCGGGAATGGCGCGGGTTTCCGCCACGATATTGACCAGCGTCACAGTGTCGATCAGCAGCATCCGTTTCATGATCTGCCGGGTCAGCCATGACGTGTCATAGGCGATCACCATCGGCGTGTTATTCGCCGCCAGTTCAAGGCTGACAGTGCCAGATGCGGCCAGCGCAATATCGGCGGCGGCAAAAGCCGCGCGTTTTTCCGCACCGCTGTCGGATATGACCAGCGGCTTTGTCGGCCAGCGCGCGGTCATCTCGCGTACCAGCTTGACCACACCCGGCACCGTCGGCAACACGACCCGGATTTCGGGGCGTCGGTCGCGCAGGCGGATCAGCGCTTCGTCAAATATCGGGGCCAGACGCTCCACCTCTCCGCGACGCGAACCGGGCAGACACAGCACCAGCGGCTGTTCTGCACCTATATCGTGACGCAGGCGAAAGGCCGCGGCCTCATCGGGGCTTGCCAGCGGCTCGGCCACAACGGGATGCCCGACGAAATCGCAGGTCATCCCGGCGCTGCGCATATAGGGCGGCTCGAACGGGAACAGCGCCAGAACGTGATCGATGACAGCGGCCATCTTTTCCGCGCGTCCCGGACGCCAGGCCCAGACGGTCGGGGCGACATAGTGGATGGTTTTCAGCCTGGGATTGGCTTTGCGTGCCAGTCGCGCCACGCGCAGGCAGAAATCAGGGCTGTCGATGGTGATCAGCGCATCGGGCTCCGCCTCGGCCACCGCGGCAGCCGTTTCCGCAATACGCGCCTTGAGCTGCCGGTATTTTGGAAGCACCTCCCACAGGCCCATGACCGACAGCTCTTCCATCGGAAACAGGCCTTGCAGGCCCGATGCCGTCATTTCCGGCCCGCCGATGCCGTGAAATTCCGGCGGGATCACGCACAGCTTGCGCAGCCCTGCCATCAGGGCGGCGCCCAGCCGGTCACCCGAGGGTTCGCCCGCAATCAGGAAAAGCTTCATCTTTCCCGCGCCCAGAGAAACATGCCCTGCCGCGCAGCTTCGGTGCAGAGCCGTTCCCGGTCAAGCAGGATCGCCCCGCCCGCTTCCCAGACGATACCCCCAAGACCCGCCGACGCCACATTTTGCAGCGTTTCCGGACCTATGGCAGGCAGGTCGATGCGGCGATCCTGCCCCGGTTTCGGGGCCTTGTACAAAAGCCCACGCCCCCGCACAGGATCGGGGCGCAGATTTGCGGGCAACGCTGCCACGGCAGCAAGCATCGCATCGGTGCCGGGCAGGGCCTCGACCGCCAGACACAGGCCCTGCTGGACCACGGCCGCCTGCCCCACATCCACGGCACCAAGCGCCGCAACGATCCCGGCAGCACGCCCCGCATCGGCGCGGTCACGCTCGCCCAGCTCTCCCGCCAGAAGACCCGGCCCGGGGACAAGCTCTGGTGCCAGCGCATCTGCACCCACGACCGCAAAACCCTCGCCCTCGAACAGTCCGATAACGGCGCGCAGGGCGGCATCGTCGCCTGATTGCAGCGCCCCTGCCAGCACCGGCAGAAACCGGGCCATCCCCGGATCGAGCCGCGCGGGATCAAGACGTGGCCGGGTGATCGCGCCGGCAAAGACAAGCCGCGTCACGGCGCGTTCCTGCAACCAGTCGAGGAACAGGTTCAATCCCTCGACCCGGAAGCGATGATCGGGGACCAGCCCCACAGGATCAAAGCCGTCCAGTGCGCAGACAAGCGGTGCGTCAACAGAAGCGGCAACCAGCGCGGCGGGCAGACTGCCACTGCCTGCGATAATCGCCGTGCGATCTGTCATTTGGGCGTCAGGAAGGACCGGTCGGATTCGGCCAGGATGAAATCGGTCATCTCACGCACGAATCCGCTTTCGGTTTCTTCCGCCAGACGACGGGCGCGATCCTGGAACGACCCTTCGCCCTGTGCCAGCATCTGATAGGCGGCGCGCAACGCGGTGATGTCGGACCGACCTACGCCGCGCCGCTTCAGCCCGACAAGGTTCAGCCCGTCAAGCACGCCACGCGGCCCCTGAACAAGCCCGTAGGGCAGCACGTCATTTGTGACCATGGTCAACGCACCGATAATCGCCCCCTTGCCGATGCGCACCCATTGGTGAACGCCGGAAAGCCCGCCCACGATCACATCGTCACCTATTTGGACATGTCCGGCGATGGCGACGTTGTTCACAAGGATCACCCGATCCCCGATCTGCGCGTCATGACCGACATGGGCGCCGGTCATGATCAGGCAATCGTCACCCACCCGCGTCACGCCACCACCACCCTCCGTTCCGGTGTTCAGGGTAGCTCCTTCGCGGATACGGCAGCGTTCTCCCACGATCAGACGCGTCCGCTCTCCCCTGAACTTCAGGTCCTGCGGAACCTCGCCCACGGTGGCAAAAGGCCAGATCGTGGTTTCCGCGCCGATCTCTGTCCAACCTGTCACGACCGCGTGGCTTTTCACGACCACGCCGCGGGCAAGCATCACCTCGGGACCGATCGAGCAGAACGGGCCAATCTGGCAGCCTTTCCCGATCTTCGCGCCCGGCTCGACGATGGCGGTGGGGTGAATACTGGTCATGCCTTGGGCATATCCATCATGGCGGTGAACTCCGCCTCTGCCGCCAGTTCACCATCGACTGTGGCGCGGCCTTCGAATTTCCAGACCTTGCCGCCACCGCGCTTGACGGTCACATGCAGTTCCAGAACATCGCCAGGCACAACCTTGCGACGGAATTTTGCCCCGTCGATACCCATGAAATAGACCAGCAGGTTCTTGTCGGCGAGGTCCATAGAAACGCCCACAAGAACGGCCGAAGTCTGGGCCAGCGCCTCGATGATCTGCACACCGGGGAATATCGGCGCGCCGGGGAAATGCCCCTGAAACTGCGGTTCGTTGAAGGTTACATTCTTGATGCCCGTCGCCGACTGGTTCGCAACGATGTCACGCACCTTGTCCACCAGCAGGAAAGGATAGCGATGCGGGATGATGCGCTGGATCAGATGGATGTCGGCCTCTGTAACGGTGGTCTCTGTCATGGAAACTCCTGTCTTGGCCGGGCGTATGGCTGCCTTGCTAGCAACTCGGTCGGCGGGTGGCAATAAGACTGCGGCAGAACTGCCCTGCAGGATTGTCAGGGTTCGGCGGGCTTTGGCGGCGATTGCCCGTCATCTTCGGCGGGCACCGTTCCCTGATCGGGAAGCAAAATCCCGTCACCGATGCGGGCATCGATGGCTGCAATGGCGCGGTCCGTTACATCGATGCTGCGTGCCGACAGAAAAACCGAACGCTTTTCCAGCATGGCCACCGCGCCGTTGTCGCGCACGATCTCGCCCAGCACCGGCAGGGCTACATCCAGAAACCGCTTGCGCTCCGCCTCTTGCTGGGCGGCGATGGCGCTTGCCTTTTCCGCCTGTTCATCGCGGAACTTTGTCACCCGCTTGTCAAACGCATCGGCCAGATCGCGGAACTCTTCAGGCGTCAGGTCAGGTCTGCGCTCTGTCAGCGATTTTTCCTCGGCTGTAAGCTGCGCCTCGATCTTGCGGCTTTCCGCTGCCGCCTCGGCAGACGCGGCCTCGACCTCGGCACGGACACGACGGCCAAAAGCGGATTCGTCAAAAAGCCTGTCCTGATCGATGACAAGGATCGGACTTGGCGCGATGATCGTCGTTTCGGATGGGCCAGACGTGACCGGTTCGCCGGGTTGCGTGCCCGATACATCCGATTCCTGCGCGGTGGCAGACACACCGGACAAGACGAACAGGGCGGCAAGAAGCCAGCCCCTTGCCGCCCGTAATCCTTCCGTCCTGCGCATCCGGAACGCCGCCTTTGGGCAGCCCTTCATCAGAACCTCGTCGAAATGGTCAGGTCGAACGATTGTTCCTCGTCATAGTCTTCCTTGGCCAGCGCCTTGGAGAAGTTGAACCGCAGCGGCCCGATGGGCGTGGTCCAGAACAGCGACAGGCCGACGGCGGAACGCAGGTTCATGCTGTCGTCCACGGTTCCACCCGCACCTGCGGTGTCATCCAGGCTCCACACCGAACCCACGTCAAGGAATGCACCGCCTGTCAGGCCGTACTCTTCCGGCAGGCCGATGGGGAACTCGGCCTCGAACCTTGCAACAGCGAAGGCATTGCCACCCAGCGCATCATCGTTCGCCGCGCCAAGATCGCGCGGACCAATTCCATTCGGCTCGAACCCGCGGATCTTGCCGTTGCCGAAATAACGGTCCGTCACACGCGATCCTTCGTCAAAGCTGATCGCCCCGCCTTCAAGTTCGACGCGCAATGTCACGTCATCATTGCGAATCTTGCGTTCCGCCGATGCAAAGACTGTGGTTTCAAGCCCGGTCACATCGCCACCGACGCCAACGAAATCCTGACCGAACCGGAACTGATAGCGCGTGTTCGGGCTAAGGCCGCCGCGACGCGTATCGTAGTTGAACGTATAGCCGAGAGAGGATTTCAGCAGCTTGCCTTCTTCACTTACGATGATCGGCGACGACCCGGTATAGGTGTCGTCGGACGGATCATTCGGCGTGCCGCCGTCATTGAACGTGCCAACGTTGAACAGGTTCTCGCTTGACGCGGTATAGCGCAGTTCCAGCCGCGTCTGATCGCTCAGCGGAAATTCCAGCGCGGGCGACAGCGACACGACGCGCGTGCTGTAGCTGTTGTTGTCGTTTTCCGAAGTATTGTAGGCGGCATTGAATTTGAAACGGAGGTCACGGCCAAGGAAGGCCGGCTCGATAAAGGTCAGCGACGAATCCGAACTGTCGGTGCCCGTCGTGATGTTCATGCCGAAGGTCTGGCCACGGCCAAGGAAATTGCGCTCCTGAAAGCCCACATTCACGCCAAATCCGGATGACACACCGTAGGATGCGCCAAAGGACAGCGACCCGGTGGTGGTTTCCTCAAGTTCCACATCGACAATCACCTGATCGGGCGACGCACCTTCACGGGTGTTCACCTGCGCATCGGCGAAATATCCAAGCGCCCGGATGCGTTCTGCCGCCGCGCGCACCTCACGCGGGTTGAAGGGGTCGCCTTCCACAGTGCGGAACTGGCGCCGCACCACCTGATCCAGCGTCGTGGTGTTGCCCTCGATATCGATACGCTCGACAAAGACACGCTCTCCCCGGACCAGCGCGAAGGTCACATCGACCGTTCCGGCCGCTTCGTTGCGGTCAAGACGTGGGTCAACACGAACGAAATTCAGCCCCTTGCGCAGAACAAGGTTTTCCAGCCGGGCAATGTTGTTCTCGATGTCCGTCGGGGAAAACGTCGATCCGGACCGCAGCACCAGCGCACGCTGGAATTCGGCGGCATCCACGCCCTCGACCTCGCTCACCGCCGAAATCGTGCCATAGCGGAAGCTCTGGCCTTCGTTCACCGTGAACGTCACGAAAGAGGCATCGCGTTCCTCGGCAAGATCGCCATCGACCGAGACCACCTCGAAATCCATATAGCCGCGCGACCGGTAGAAATCGGTCAGCACACGCTTGTCGAACTCCAGACGTTCCGGAACAAAGCTGTCACGCTGGATGAACCTGCGCAGGAAACCGGCCTGCTTGGTTTCCAGCACGCCGCGCAGACGACGGTCGGAAAACGCGGAATTTCCGACAAAGGAAATGCGTTCATTCTCGACAACCTTGCCCTCGGCAATCTCGAACACCAGATCGACACGGTTTTCCGAGCGGCGGATAACCTTCGGCTCCACCTCGGCGGCGGCGCGGCCCGACTGGGCATAGGCTTCTGCGATTGCGGCGGCATCAGATTCGGCCTGGGCGGGTGAAAACACACCGCTGGTTCGCGAGTCGACGACTTCCGCCAGCACCTCGTCCTTCAGGCGGTTGTTGCCCTGGAAGCTGACCACATTGACGGTCGGCAGTTCCTTGACCCGGATCACCAGCGTTCCGCCCTGGGGCACAAGCTCGACCGTCTCGAACTGGCCGGATGCGACGACGCGCTGATAGGCATCATTCAAAGCCGCAGCCGAAATCGCCTCACCCCGCGAAATCCCGGCGTATGAAACGATACTGCCGGTATCGATGCGGGAATTCCCTTCGACCTGAACGCTGTCAAAGCTGTAGCTTTGCGCCCCAACGGGGCTGGCGATCATCATCGCAACGGCAAGCGCAGTGCTGATCCCGGCCACAGAGCGATACACGCGGTTACGCCCCGCATTCCCGGCCTTTGCCGCCTTGCCGTTCGTCCCGCCCATCTGCCTGCCCACCCGTTTTGACTTTGGAAACTGAGTATCGGGATTGGGGGGGATTGTCAAAAGGCAGAAGCCCGTCCGGGCGACCCGGCGGGCAGATTTCGCGGGACTGTGCGCAGGTCGCAACGCGGGCGCTACGCCCGCGTGAACTGCGGCAGGCTACTGGCTAAGCAGCGTGCCGATGAAGCTGCCGGCCAACAGACCGGCGAAGATCGTCGTGAAGTAGAACAGGCGATCCCAGTTGAGACCCACCAAAAGCGACAGGCCACGGTAGCCGCTGCTGATCATCTCCATAAGGGTTACTCGCTTTGCAGTTACATATGAAGCAAGTATTACCTGCCGAATATGGCCTAATTAGGGCCACGGGTTGTGGATTGAACGACAACCGCGCAGGCTGTGGCAGCGCGAACGGTTCAAGGACAGAACAGGTCGTTCGACAGGGCGAAGATCATCACCGACAGGATGAAGAACAGGCCAAAGCTCATCAGCAGACGCATTGCGCGTTCGCTGGGCGGGCGGCGGGTGATCGCCTCATAGGCGTGGAACACAAGATGCCCGCCATCCAGCACCGGGATGGGGAACAGGTTCAGCAACCCGATCGCGGTGGAAATTGCCGCGAGCCGCCAGAAGAATGTTTCAACCCCGCCCCGCGCCGCATCGCCTACGAAGGTTGCCATTCGCACCGGACCGGACAGGTTGCAGGTGCTGATCTTGCCCGCGACGATGTGGTAAAGGCCGGAAAGGCTGGTTGTTACCACGCCCCATGTCTGACGCCCGGAAAGGCTTGCCGCCTCTCCCACGCCAGCGGCACGCGTGGCGGGTTCAAAAGCGAATGTGCCATAAATACCAAGCATCCGCTTCGTTTCAAAGCCGCCGTCGCTTTTCAGCGCATCGGCCACGCGGGGGGCGATTTCCACGTCAAAAACCTGCCCCTCCCGCCACACGGTCAGCTTCATCGCATTGTCGCCAGCCGCCTTTGTCGCGGCCTGAAGTTCGGCGAAGCTGGCGATGGGCTTGGCGTCGACATGGGTCACCACATCGCCCACCTTCATGCCGTTTTCGGCGGCAACCAGACCAGGCATCAGTTCTTCGACCCGCGGCGGATAGGGATAGGGGCCAGGTATGGCGATTTCCTGTCCGTCGCGGCGAACCTTGTATTCCAGGACCGGCTCGGCGGGCAGTTTTTCCAGCGCGGAGTCGAAATCCGCAAAACGGGTGATGGGCTGGCCCCCGATGGCAAGGATCGTGTCGCCTTCACGCAGGTCTGACGCAGCCTGCGGCAGTGGCTTCATCGTGCCGATGGTCGGCGGCTCCGTCTCGATCCCGCGGATCAGGATCATGACAAAGAAGATGATCAGTGTCAGGGCAAAGTTGAAAAACGGCCCGGCTGCAACCGTCGCGGCCC
>JBOFCO010000092.1:0-1664 GCA_051646105.1 Paracoccaceae bacterium | reverse complement strand
TCCCCCATTTCCCCTTCGATTTCGGCGCGCGGCGTCAAGGCGGCAACCGAGTCGATGACCAGAACATCAACAGCACCGGAACGCACCAGCGTGTCGGCAATTTCCAGCGCCTGCTCACCGGTATCGGGCTGGGAAATCAAAAGGTTCTCAAGGTCCACGCCAAGCTTGCGGGCATAAACCGGATCCAGCGCATGTTCGGCATCCACAAACGCACAAATGCCGCCCTTCTTCTGGACTTCGGCAATCACATGCAGCGTCATCCGCGCCAGATACCACACGGACGGGGCGGTGAACGGCAGGTGCGGATCGCTGGCCAGAAGCGCGCCGCCGGCGGCCGACCGCTCGGCTGCCGCGGCCCAGGCGTTCGACGCCCCGGCCAGCCCGTAGGGCGCGATGGGATAAAGGGCCGCACGCCCGGCCGATGTCGCTATCCCGGTCGCGCCGGGCACCAGCGCGGCATAATCCCGCGCAGGGATCGCGCTTCCCCCCGGCACAAGCGCCGCGTAATCGGGCAGGGCCGCGATGCCCTTGGTCGGATCGTCGGGCAGGATATCGGCCACGCGCTCCTCTGGCAGCAGCAGCGATATGCGGGCGCGCAGCACCTCGGATTGCAGGTGCGATGACATCTGCACGGCAAGCAGCTTCAGGATGGCGATGGAATCGGCGGGCTGCCAGACAGCGATTTCGTTGGAAAACAGGAAGAATTCCGGCGCGCCCCGGCCCAGGGCATCGCGGTTCACGATATCGATCCAGGCATTCACGCCACGGGAATAGGCATCCAGCGCGGCGCGGGTTTCGTCATCCTGTGCGGCCAGCGACGATACCGCCAGCCCATAGATATCCAGCCGCCGCATCAATTCATCGGTCTGAAGCGTGCGGTTGCCGAACACTTCCGACAGCCGGCCCTGCGCCGTGCGCCGCAGCAGTGTCATCTGCCACAGCCGGTCCTGCGCATGGGCAAAACCCAGCGCGAAAAAGGCATCGGCATCGGTTTCGGCAAGGATATGCGGCACATTGGCGTTGTTGCGCACGATTTCCACCGGCGCGGAAAGCCCGGCGATGCTGTGCGTTGCGCTGTATTCCGGGATCGAGCGGGTCAGGAACAGGTAAATCGCCGTCGAGGCAAGGCCGATCAACACGATGGAGCCGACAACAAGGCGCATCATCCACAAGAACAGGCGTGCCATCGGTCCCCCGGCTGGTTGCAACCCGTGCAATCCCCCCTTGCAAGACAGGTCCGGGTTGCGTTTGGTCAGGCAGAGCGGTTAGCCCTGTGGGCAATCTAAGGCAAGCTGGATCGGGGGGGAAGTCATGGCACGGGTCGCGTTTCTGGGGCTGGGGGTGATGGGTTTTCCCATGGCCGGGCATCTGGCGGCAAAGGGGCATCAGGTGACGGTCTATAACCGCAGCCCGGCCAAGGCGACGGCCTGGGTCGCGGAACATGGCGGATCATCGGCCGACACGCCACGGGCTGCGGCGGCCGGTGCGGAATTCGTCATGGCCTGCGTCGGCAATGACGATGACCTGCGCGGCATCTGTCTGGGGGCGAACGGTGCCTTTGCGGGGATGGATCGCGGCGCGGTCTTTGTCGATCACACCACGGTTTCGGCGCAGGTGACGCGCGAACTGGCGGGGGCTGCGGCGGGGCTTTCGCTGGGCTTTGT